>JBBDHT010000053.1:61722-67993 GCA_040880765.1 Acidimicrobiia bacterium
CCGCCGTCTTGGCGGCAGGCTTCTTCGCAGCAGGCTTCTTCGCCGCCGTCTTGGCGGCAGGCTTCTTCGCAGCAGGCTTCTTCGCCGCCGTCTTGGCAGCTGGCCTCGTGGCAGCAGCTGTCTTGGCCGGCCCCTCGGTCACCTCGACCTTGGTCACCGTCTTTTCCGGGCGGAACGAGGAGCGCCAAGTGTCGAGCATGTCCTCGAGCTGGGTACGGAGCTTGCCGACCTGCTCCTTTGCCTGGTCGAGGTCGACGCGCGCGGCGAGTTCCTCGACCTTTTCGTTGTCGGCGACTCGTGAGACGAGCTTCTCGCCCTCCTTGGCCCAGTCATCGACTGTCTTGTTGGCCATCTTGGTGTAGTCGCCAGCTTCTTCATTGATCTTGCTTCGCAGGGTTCCGACGGTGCCGGAAACCTTACGAGCGGCTACGACGGGGGCGCCGACAGCTGCGTACAGGACATTCTTTGCCTGCATGAGTTTCTCCTATTGCTGTTCAGCTGCCAGACCGTTTGCCCGGCTCATTGTCCGGTACAGGTCGAGCAGCACTTTCTTTTGGTCAGGGGTGAGAGTCGCATCGGCATCGATTGCATCGAGCACCGATGGCGAATCCAACTCCTCGTCGATCAACCCGGCTTTTGTGTACATCGAGTTGGCCGAAATCTCCAGTGCTCGCGACAGCCGCTTCAGGATCTCCGCCGAAGGCTTCCTTATCCCGCGCTCGATTTGACTGAGGTACGGGTTGGAGATGCCGGCGGTATCGGCGAGTCGCCGCAATGAGAGATTGGCCCTCTCCCGCTGTTGTCGGATGAAATCTCCGAGATCGCTCTGCTTGCTATCGCTCACAGTATGTAAGTATATAGCAAGCTGCTAGCTATAGCAAGCAGATTGCTAACTGCCGGGTGGTCCCGTCATCAAAGGACGGCTCGGCCGATCAAGTCACCGACAAACCAGGCGATGATTCCTCCGACACCGGCGATGACCAGGTTCTCGAGGCCTGACTTGATCCGGCTTGAACCGACGACTCGAGCCTTCACCACCCCGACCAGGAACAAGCCCGCCAGAGAAAACACCGAAGCAAGAGCGAGGCCGACTGATGGACGCAAGCCGATGGCAAACGGGACCACCGACGGTAAAGAACCGGCGAGGAACAGCAACCCGGATATCGCCATGGCCATGTAGGGAGAGCGCCGCTCCGATTCGACAACGCCGAACTCGAGAGACTTCATTGCGTTCAACATCGCCTCGTCGGACCGGTCGAAGGCCTCCACCACGGTTTCGACATCGTCGGGGAGCAAACCCATATCCGAGAACATCTCCCGCAACTGCTCGAGTTCCATCCCCCGGAAGTCTCTGATGTGAGACCTCTCGAGGACCAGCTCTGCTTCGAGAACCTCGTCCTGGGATTTGGTGGCCAGATACTCACCGGCCGCCATCGAGATCGCACCAGCAAGAGCACCGGCTATCGCCGTGAGCAGTATCTGGCTCGAGTTGAGGCCACCACCGACGACTCCGGCCACCAGCAGGAACATCGACACCAGACCGTCGTTCACGCCCAGGATGATGTCGCGCCAGTACTGGCGACTCTCACCGATATGAGGGGTGTAACCGGCTTCGATCGCGCTTGCATCTCCAACAGTCATCAAGGATTGATGGTAACCAACTCCGGGAAATGCCCTTGCCTGTTACCCAGAAGGCTATTTGTCTATCGAAGGCTCGATGGAGGCAGCCGACTCGATCCAACCGGTGACCATCGCCTCGGTAGGAAGACGCCTCACAACCTTTTTCGATCCATTCATCGAGATGATCTTTGCCACCAGAGCTGTGGCGTTCCGACGCCGCAGATCTCGAATCGTGTCCACGCCTGCCGCGACCAGCAACTCGGCGTACTCCCCTCCGACGCCCTTGACCCGGAGTAAATCGGCGTGGTGGACCCACGTTTTGAGATCACGGGGAGGTATACCCGTCTTCTTCGAGAGTGCAGTGCGGCCCGCCCGTGTCGATGCTTCTTCGGTGAGTCCCTTGCTGGTTCGGACCCCGGCCTTGCGCAAACGGGTCGCCTGCCTGACGCCCAAACCGGCGACTTCGTCAATCCTTGCCATTAGCCGAGACTCCAAAAACCATCATGCTCATAACAATAGACAAGGAAACTACCGTTTTTCATTGGGCCGCGTCCCTCGGTTTCATGTCTTTCACGTCGACATCGGTGTCGACGTCGCGCGGGCCCATCTCTGAGAACCAAACCTCGTTCACCCACTCCGGGTGGGCCTGCCATAGGCGGCCCGCTCCGTCGTCACCTTCGAGCGACATCAGCCGGGGCCACAACGAGCGATCGACCACAACAGGGTTTCCCCTGTTGTACCGGTATTTCGGAACACTCACGCGGCAGTCGGACCTGCGATGCGACACCAGCAGCTCCTCGACTATGTCCGGCGAGACATCGGGCTGATCTCCGAGGACGATCAATGCCGAAGCGCATCGGGACAACTGAGTGAGGGCGTCGAGGCCAACCCGGATCGAAGAAGCGATCCCTTCCTCCCATTCGGGATTCTCTACGACATTCGCATCGAGGAAGTCGATTTGGTCGAGCATCTCATCGGAAAGGGCACCGATGACAACCCAGACCTCATCAACCGGAAACTCTCTGGTCCTTTCGATCACATGTTCCAGCAGCGTGGGGCCTCCCCACGGCTCGAGTTGCTTGGGACGGCCGAGACGAGCGGAACCGCCAGCGGCAAGGATGAGGGCTGCTACCGACATCTGAGGCAAGGTAGTGCAGCACGGGTGGAATGGCGAAGCTGTGCCATCGCCGGCGACGGCTCACTTCCAGCAGGCGTATCGCGATGGCGGCTCAGTCCAGGCCACCGATCTCGAAGCGGGTCAGGGCGCCAACCCCGTGCCTATCGAGCGCCGAGCCGACCACAACCTGGTGGACCGAACCGCCCGCGTCGACGGTGGCGTCGATCAGGGCCGCCACGACATCCGCGACATGATGCAAACCGGCACCGCAAAAGGCACATTCCTCTCCGTCACGGCCCAGGAAACCACAGGCCGGGCACATCACCCCCGGCCTCGAGAACGAACCGGCAACAAGCAGCTCCGCAATTCCCTGGACGTTCGCGGCACGCAGGGAGTCAGCCAGGCCGAGCACCGCACCTGTGCCCCGGCTCGCCTCCGCCATCAGTGCGGCTACCAGTTCGACCTCGCGCTCCTCTCTCATCTGCCGATTCTGGTCGTCCACCTCCTGGCGAAGCCGTGGCACCGAGACCTCCGAGGGGCTGATCGAGAAATGCCCGTGCGGGAGGCTACGCAGGTACGGATGCAACTGATCGCGAATGTCGTCGACGGTTTCCTCATGACCACCGATGAGCAGCGAGTCGAACGGGGAATCCTGATGAATGTCGAGCAGGCGCTGGCCGGCTTCCCGCCACAGACGCGACGCCACCTCGTCAGCCCGCCCGCGGACCTTGTGCTCGTCATAACCCGCGAAGCCTCCGTAGTTCGCCTTGCCGGGGTCGGCGCGGAGGGGGCGGCCCACCTGCGCTATCGACCCTTCATATCCGACAAACAGCCGGGCTTCGGTGCGGTCTGCTACGAGAATGGCGGTACGGGATGGCCGCGGCTCGGCGCGGAGCGGACGAAGATAGGGACGTGAGCCCAGGGTGCTCTTTGACGGGACCGGATGGGCCAGAGGCTTGATCTGGTAGATCTGGTTGACCGAAGACGCAAACACAGCGTAGGCCGGGACAGCTTCCACTTCGAACCGCTCGGCCTCGGCGCGAATCCGGGAGATATCGGCCTCCACGCTCTTCTGGACCGTCCTGTCCCGTGTCCTGGCCACATCGCGGATATCCCGTCCGAGATCCGAGATCAGGGCGCTGAAGCCGCCCGGACTGGGGCGTTCCATGTACATCGAGATCAATGCTCCTTCCGGGCTGCGGAGCTCAGCTATAGGATCGGCAACCAAGAAACCTCCAGTGTCATCGGCCGCGGACTTTCCTTCTTCCCGAAACTAGTCATCGCGAGCACTCCATGTCTGCCGTCAGAGCAGCTCCGACAACAGCTCGGTCAGGTCCTCGATGAACAGGCCGAGAAAGTGAAGGGCAACGGTTCCTCCCACGTCGAGGTCCTCGTAATCGGACTCGACCTCGACGCCGAGCCGGGCCGCAAGCACCAGCCGGGATTCGTTCACAACCCGGAGTATCGCCTCGGCCTGAGCGAAGCCGAGCGTGACGGGACCGCTGGCCGCAATGATGTCGAGCAGGATTCGCCGGTCACGTGCCCTCCCATCCTCTATCTGACCACCCATCAGCCGCCGCCACTCGTTTGCCGCTTCGGCGTCGCCGAGATACGCGGGGACGTTTAGACGCTGCTCACCGGGATCGCCCTCGACCCGCCCCACCCCTTCGAGCATTTCCACCATGTCCGAGAGGAATGCAGCTTCGGCTCCATGGAGTCGCAGCGAGATGCGCCCATCCCGGGTGAGGCGGAACCGGTCACTCATCAGGTTTGCTCAATGGTCGCCCAGAGGCCGTAGGCGTGCAGCTGATAGCACTCCGCCTCCACCTTCTCCCTCGGCCCGTCGGAGACCGCCGAGCGTCCCTCGTTGTGAACTTGCATCGTCAGTTCGGTCGCCTTCCGCTCGTTGTACCCGAAGAGCTTGCGGAAGACGTAGATGACATATGCGATGGTGTTCACGGGGTCGTCCCAGACCACGACCTGCCACGGTCGGTCTTCGTCTGTTGCCTCGGAAACATCTGACTCGATGACGGGAGCGGGAGCAGTCACCTGAACGAGGATAGGTTTAGTGGCGTGTCCCCGGGAATTCGCCGAAGACGGTCTTACCGCACGCCTCAGCAGCAGCCGGGAGGTCTTCGTCGTCATAAGGGATCTCGGCAACGGGGTAAGGAGATCCGATCCCGAGGAAGCCAGGAACCGGGTCCGGAAAGCCGGCGACACCACGTGCCCTGACACACCGGGAGAAAGCCGCAAGCTGGTCGACGACCTCCCGGCGATAGCTCTCATCGAAACCGAGGTCGAGAGCGCCGTCCGAGAGAATGCCGGCGCAGAGCGAAACTGCCTCGACCGTGGCCGGGTCCGTGTAATCGAGCTGTCCATTGACCGCATCGAGCATCGGACGCCCGTTGGCATCGATCGGAATGTCGTCGATCTCGATCCCCTCCGAGCGGATGCAAGTCGTGTACTCGGCGGCAGCTGCATCACCGTCGATTGTGGTTGAGGTGGTCGTCACCAACAGCACGGTCGACTCCGAGGATCCACCCGGGGTAGATATGCAACCGACTACAGCGACGAGCGTGACGGCCCCGAGGACGGCCACACGCCAAACACTCACCCATCCTCCGCAGCCGGCATGATCCCCTCGGCGAGAATCACGGCCAGGTCTCGTACCCTGACGTCGTCCCGGCCCAACTCCTTGACCCCATCGTCGAGCATGACGAGACAGAACGGGCAGGCGACGGCGATCTCGTCGGCGTCGGTAGCCAGAGCCTCCTCTGCACGCTCGATATTGACCTTCTTCCCGGTCTGCTCCTCCATCCAGAACCTGGCGCCGCCTGCCCCACAGCAGAGGGCCCTGGTGCCGTGGCGCGGCATTTCCACCAGGTCGACGTGGCCGGGGGCGGCAACCACCTCGCGCGGGGCGACATAGACGTCATTGTGTCGACCGAGGTAGCAGGGATCGTGGTAGGCGATCTTCTTGCGTTCCCCGTCTGGCTTCACCGGCTCGGGCAAACGCCCCTGGGTCAGCAGGGAGGCAAGCAACTGACTGTGATGAACCACCTCGTAGTCGCCACCGAACTGCGGGTACTCATTGGCGATGGTGTTGAAACAGTGGGCACACTGGGTGATCACCTTCTTCACCCCGAGATCGTTGAACGTCTCGATATTCTGCAGGGCGAGCTGCTGGAAGACGAATTCATTCCCGGAGCGTCGCGCCGGGTCGCCGTTGCACATCTCTCTGCCGGCAAGAATCGCGAAATCGATGTCTGCTTCTCGCAAAAGACGGGCAAGGGCGACCGAAACTGCCGTATTGCGATCGTCGAATGACCCGGCGCAACCGACGAACCAAAGATATTCGGCGGTGTCCTTTCCGTTCTCCCCGAAGACGGGCACCTCGAAGTCGAGTTCGTTGGTCCAATCCGCCCTCGATTGCTGGCTCATTCCCCACGGATTGGACTGGTTCTCCATGGCGACGAACGCCTTACCCAACTCGGATGGGAAGTCTGACTCCATGAGGGTGAGATGACGTCTCAT
>JBBDHT010000053.1:68093-98241 GCA_040880765.1 Acidimicrobiia bacterium
GGGCACACCGAGGTGCACCTACCGCAGATGGTGCAGGCGTCGGTATCGAAGATCTGCTTCCAGGTGAGGTCGCTGGCAAGTGACGCCCCGATGGTTTCGATGTCATCGGTCTCCATCAGGTTCGGCATCGGCCGCATCGCTCCCTTGGGCCGCTCGTGCGGGCTCAGGAACAGGTTTGCCGGCGACGTGACCATATGGCGCAACTTGGTCATCGGGAGCACTACCAGGAAGGCGACGAAGGTGAGCACATGTACCACCCACATCACAAGATGAATGTCCCCCGCTGAGGCCTGGGGCATCAGCAGCGAGATCGGATACCCAACGAATGACCAGACCTCGAAGTCGGGGCGGCCGGCAAGAGAGATACGCGCCCCTTCGGTGAGCAGCCCGGTGACACCGATCAGAGCCAGGGTGAGGAGAATCAAAGCGTCCTCAGGCTTGGTCTTCGACTTCAAACGCCACGGCCTTGCCCCATACCTGTTGGCAGCCGCCAGCCCCAGGCCTCCCAGATAGACGAGTGATGCGAGATCCAGGATCGCCGAGTAGCCCTGGTAGAAACCTCCGTGGAGGAACTTGAGATTGGAGGGAAGGAGGTGGTCGATCTCGAGGGTGACGGTTCCCAGGAACAGAACTATGAACCCGTAGTAGATCATCGAGTGGATCACGCCCATGCGGCGGTCCCGCATCAGGGTCTCCATGCGCAACCCCTGACCCAACCGGCGAAGCCGCTGCCCCCAATTGCCCCACCGCGTTTCGGGCTGGCCCTGAAGCCAGGACTTCGAACGCTGGGCGAGAAGATGGAAGGTGAGCCACAAGAACCCGGCGATGCCGAGATAGAAAGTGACCACCACCGGGTCGGGGACGTTGCCGAAAACCTCGCGGCCGATCTCGAAGTGTGGGTGCTCGGGGAGCGTTCCGAGCAGGCCCAGGAGCACGGTGGCTGCCGCCGATATCGCACCCAGCACCTCAAAAATCAGCGGCACCGCAGACGATCGCTGGCTAGCGTCTTGCTCGGTTTCCAGCCGGGTCGTAGCGCTCATAGCGCCGGAGTGTATCTCCCCCGGAGAGGTCTGCCCGCCATCCTCGCCATCGATGCTCGTGCGACTTTGATGATACGAGGATGCCTCATACGATATTTCTCGAATAACCTCTTGCACGAAGGACTTCGTACTGGTATAGTTTCATTCGAAGGTTATCGAATCACTAACCAAAGTTTCAAGATGCCCGAATTAATCACACCACAACAGAAGGTCAGGGAATTGGGCAGCGCGACGCGCCGGATCCCGATCGAGATCGACGGTGCTATCTCCTATGAGATAGTCCTGACCATGTGGAGTCTCTTCAGCTCCAAGAAGTACAACAGTTCGTTCGACCTGGGTGCCGAATGGTTCGAAGAGGTGCTCGACAGCACACCGGATGATCTCAAAGAGGAGATCAGGACGCTGGGCGGAGCCCATTGCACGACCTGGCTCAGCCTGCTCGGTCTGGTGTCGGTCGCCCCGCACCCTCACGACCCGGACAATGTCTTCAACTGGATCGGGGAGCTGAACCCGCAGCGTTTGCGGCGATGGATCCTCGGTTACCTCGGCGACCAGGCGGCGGCGAACTCGGACGAGGGCCCGCCATCTCCGTCTCTGATAGAGCAGGCGGCGCAGGGCGACATCGATTCGGTGCTCGAGATCATCGGGTCGAGCCTGAAGCCCGACGAGATCGACCAAATCGTCTCCCTATTCGAGATGGACCCGACCGAGATGCGAGATCGGATCGCAGCGACTTTGCATCGGTTCAGAAACGAAGTCTTTTCGAAGTATGAAGACGAGTTCGGCAAGGCAATCGCCGCAGCGGCAGCAGCCCGCCGGTCGGTAGCCACCCGTGACAGCGCAAAGGACGTGATCGAGGAGGTGACCAATGGTCTCGACTATGAGATCCCGCTCGGCGTGTGCCGGGTGATCCTGGTCCCCTCAGTGGTCCTGAGGCCGTTGTCGCTGATCGACCAGTATCGGGATGCACTGATCGTGTGTTACGGCCTCGCCGACGAGTTCCTCAACCTCAACCCCGAAGCGCCACCATCTTGGATGGTCCGGTTCTACAAGGCATTGAGTGACGAGAAAAGGCTGAGAATCCTCCGCCGCCTCTCCGAGGGAGACACGAGCCTCGACGAACTGACCGAGCTGCTCGACCTGACCAAGTCGACCGTTCATCACCACATAACGATCCTGAGAGGCGCCGGGTTGGTCCGGGTCCAAATGGGCTCGACCAAAGCCGAATCCAAGTACGGCCTCAGACCGCAGGCAATCGAGGACGCCTCATCATTCCTCGAGAGCTACATGCGACCACAAGACAAATCTGCACTTGCATGAGAAAGGAGTACCACATGTACCCGTTGATTGACAGAAGCGAATATGACTATCGGGTCGGGAGACTCCAGACAGCCACAGATCACAGACGTATGGCCCGATCGGCAAAAGCCGGCGGTGTCATGGTCCGAAACGGCCACTCGTTCCGAGGGGCCATCGGAAACGGACTCATCGCCCTTGGTGAGAGACTGGCCGAGCCTGCCTCGGCCGACCATTCGAGCCTGGACAGGGCAGCCTGAGTCTCGTCCTACAAACGAAGTAAAGGGGCAGCCGCACGGCTGCCTCTTTCTTCGTACCTATCAGCCGACGAGAGAACGGACGAAAAACCAAACGTTGGCCGGGCGCTCCGCCATTCTCCGCGTCAGGTATGGATACCACTGCGAGCCGAACGGCAGATACACCCGCAGCGGGAAGCCTTCATCCACCAGATCCTGCTGCAGGCTGGGACGGACACCGTAGAGCATCTGAAACTCGAAGTACCCGAGTCGTTGTGGTGCAAGCTGGCGGGCCCGCTCCACCATCTCCATGTCGTGGGTGGCCACCGCGGGATGGACCGACTCCGATTTCATCAGCTGCTCCAACTGCGCGGCGAAGGCGGCGTCTACGGCCCGCTTGACCGTCAGGGCCACCTCGGGTGGTTCGACATAAGCCCCCTTGCAAAGACGAATGTGCCCTCCGAGCGGGATTAGCCGGTCGAGGTCGCGAGGGGTCCGCTTGAGATACGCCTGGAGAGCGATGCCCAGATTCCCAAACTTGGCTTGAGCGTCGGCGTAGATCTCCACGGTGTCGGAGGTGAAACGCGAGTCCTCCATATCAATAGTCACCGTTGTCCCGACTTCGGCGGCGTGTTCGGCGAGGCGGGCCACCGACTCCACGGTCAGGTCCCTGTCGATACTTAGCCCGAGTTGGGTCAGCTTCACCGAGATGTTGGCTTGCAGTCCGCCCTCGGCAACCTGGTCCAGACAATCGAGATACTCCCGTAACGCGTTGCGGGCGGATTGCTCGTCGTGGACCTCCTCCCCGAGAAGGTCGAGGGAGACGAGAAAGCCCCGCTCGTTGAGCTCGGATGCGATCGCGACAGCCTCCTCCAGGGTCTCGCCGGCGACAAATCGGGAGGCAAGTGCCCGACCCGGCCGGGTCCCGGTGATGACCTTCTCCACCGGAGGGGCTTGAGTTGTCGCAGTCACGACCCGGGAGAAGACACTCACCCGGCCTCCCCGAGCTCGTGAGCACGTTTTGCTGCAGCCCTCACCGCATCCTCGACAAGTGCCCTGAACCCTCGCTCTTCGAGGACATGGACCGCTGCTGCCGTTGTCCCGCCCGGCGAGGTCACCTGGGCGCGCAGCTCCGAGGGTGTCTTGTCGATAGCGGTCAGCAGCCTGCCGGCACCCCGGACTGTTTGATTCACGAACATCTCCGCGATGTCGCGCGGCAGTCCTTCACGTATCGCCGCGTCGGTCAGCGCTTCGGCGAGGAGGAAGACATAGGCAGGCCCGGTGCCGGAGACGGCGGTGATCGCGTCCAGCAGTGTCTCGTCCATGATCCTGACGTCACCGACAGCTCCGAGGACGATCCGCGCTTTCTCCAGGTCGTCGACACCGGCCCGTGCGCCTCCGGCGATTCCGGTCACACCCTCGCCGACGAGGGCCGGGGTGTTGGGCATCGCCCGGACCACAGGAGAAGCTGGAAGCATCGTCTCGTAGGTCTCGGTGGTTACCCCGGCAGCCAGAGAGAGGACGAGCTGATCGGGCTGCAGCGCCTGTGCGATCGCGCCCACAACTGTCGAGACATCCCGGGGTTTAACGGCAACGACCACTACCTCACGACCGACTATCGCTTCGGCGGGGTCGAGGTGCACCTGGCACCCGGTTTGGTTGGCCAGCACGTCACCGCGCTCCATCCGGCGGACGCAGAGCGACACGTTCCCGTTGCCCCATCCGGCGCGAAGAAGACCCGAGACGAGGGCTTCGCCCATGGCGCCGACACCGAGAACTGCGACGGAGGGATGCTCTGACATGACGACGAGTATAAGAAGGGCGTTAGTGCATACGGGAGCGGATCAGTTCGACCACGGTGGCGACGGCAGCCGCGTTGTGGCCCTCGGGGATGATGAGGTCGGCGTAGCGCTTCGACATCTCGACAAACTCCAGGTGCATGGGTCGGACGGTGGCGAAATACTGAGAAATGACGCTCTCGACGGTCCTGCCCCGTTCCTCGATGTCTCTCTCGATACGGCGGGCCAAGCGCACATCGGGTGCGGTGTCGACGAAGATCTTCAGGTCCAGCTCGCTGCGGAGGTCGGGCTCGGCGAGCACGAGGATCCCCTCGACGAGCACCACCGGCGCCGGGGCAACCCGGACAGACTCGTCGGCGCGGAGATGTTGCGCGAAGTCGTACACGGGACGTTCGACGGCGATTCCCGAGCGCAACGACTCGAGATGCTCCACGAGCAGTTCGGTCTCGAGCGATGAAGGGTGATCGTAGTTGACCCTGGTTCGCTCCTCATAGGAGAGTTCAGGCATGTGCCGGTAGTAGGCGTCATGCTGCAGGTAGGAGACCGCCCCTTCGAGAGTTCCGATGAGATCCTCGGCAACTGTGGTCTTGCCGGAGCCGGAGCCACCAGCCAGACCTATGAAGAGCGGGCGGTCGGGAACCCATGGGCTCGTGTCTCGCATCGACGAGACGTTACCGGTCTTCGGAGACCTTGCTGCGGAGACGCCGGATGTCGTCGTAGACACCGGTGGTCAGGGTGGTGGAGGCGGGGGCAGAGATGCCGCGTGCACCTGCCGAGCGATCCTTGGCCTCCTCGGGTGCGATAACCACCTCCGGGTCGGCCGACTCGTCGCCGGGGTCCTTTCCGTCTTCGGTCACTTCCGCAGTGACTTCGTCGACCGGAGCGTCCTCGCTTTCAGCCGTCATTTCGGCGACGGCGTCATCGAGCCACTTCGTGGAGTCGGTGCTGGAGACTTCATCCGCCAGACGGTCGAGCCAGTTGGACTCCTCTTCGCTGACCTCTCCGGGGGCCCCTTCGACGACTGAAACTTCTTGGGGCACCGTCACCGGCTCGGCGATGCCAAGACGGTAGAACGCGTGGACCATCCGTATGGCCGCTCCCCTGCCAAGGCGTGCTGCGAGACTATCGAAGGTGAAGGGCTGAACCAGGGTTGCGATTGCAGCCCAGTCCTCGGGACTGATCGTGACATCGTCATCGATCGAGGGTTTGAGCATCACTTCCCCGGCATCGAGCAAACCTTTGTCGGCGACGACGGCCTCGAGAGCGCGTAACTCACCGATCTTCTCGGTTATGACTTCGATGGGGACTCCGTTCACATCCGGGCCGTCGGAGCGACCCATTGCGAAGGCGCCTTCTTCCATCGACCCGAGCACAAAAACGACATCGGCAATGATTGAGGTGTCGGTACCGGCGTATACGCCTTTGGAGCTGTGCAGTTCTGCTCCGGTGATGTTGCCTTCCCGGAAATGGACGCGGCCCTTCTGGACTCCCACGATGTCCAGTGATCCGGTCTTCTTGGTGACCTGGACGATCTGAAGCAAGTCGTCCATAGTCCAGTCGGCCAATTGGCCCGACAGGTTCATGCCTCTATCCACAGTCGTCTGTTCCTTCCGCCATCACACAGGTATCGGACATCGGGGCTCCCCGGTTTAGCAATTAAATGAGTCGATGTACCTACAAAGTTCGCGGAGGCCGCAGGGGTTGCAACAGAAATTCCGCGAGCCGGGGTTGGTTAGCCCGAGGACTCTTTCTTCTTTTGCTTCATCTGCCGCTTCTGCTCCCGCAACTCGAGGACATCGTCGAATGTGGCAACATCGGCGATACTCGGCCAATCTGCTGCGGCCACCTCCCAGCCCTCAGGGCGGATCCCGAGGCGCTTGCCGAGCAAGCCGACAAAGATCCGTGACTTGCCTTCACCGAATCCGGGGAGTGCTTTCAGCCGCTTGAGGAGTTCCTTGCCGTTTTCGGCCGTCGCCCAAATCTGGGAGGCGTCACCGTCGTATTCGTCGACGATCACCTGGCACATGTCCTGGGTCCGCTTGGCCATCGAAGCCGGATAACGGTGGATCGCCGGTGGTCCCTTGAAGATCTCCTCCAGCCGGGAGAGGTCGATCCGCGCGATCCTGGCAGCGTCGAGATCCTCGCCCAGACGCTCCTTGAGAAGCTGGGGGCCGAAGAAGGCGCGCTCCATGGGGAACTGCTGGTCGAGGAGCATGCCGATGAGCACAGCGAGATCGTCGGTGGCGAGGAGCCGGTTGGCTTCGTCTGACTCTGTGAAGTGGAGTTGCGCGGGCCGTTTCATCGAACAGACGGTAACGGCAGCGCCGGGGTTTGCGCCAGGGGAGGCACGGGATGTGGCATCGGCCCGGTGCCGGAGTCCCCCACTCTGCACCCGGCAACCCGGGCCTTGCCTAACCCCCATCCCAACCATGCGAACATAAGGGGAAGTCGAATGAGGTGTAATAGGGCTAGCGACCCTATCCGTGAGATTTCAAAGGAACGAGTGATGACAGACGTTTACATAGTCGACGGGTGCCGCACCCCGATGGGCAAGAGAGGGGGCCAACTCGCCCACATCCGACCCGACGACCTCGCCGCCCATGCCATCTCGAAGTTGATGGCCCGCAACGAAGGCGTCGACCCCACAGCCATCGAAGACATCCAGTGGGGCGCGGCCAACCAGGCGGGAGAGGACAACCGCAACGTGGCGCGGATGGCCGGCCTGCTCGCCGGTCTTCCGGTAGAGACTCCCGGCAACACGGTCAACAGGCTGTGTGGCTCGGGGATGCAGGCGATCATCTCTGCCTCGCACGCCCTCGGAGCGGGATGGGGCGAGGTGATGATCGCAGGAGGCTCGGAGTCGATGAGCCGCGCTCCTTATGTGATGACAAAGCCAGACCGCGCCTTCCCGGCCGGCGCACCGGAGGTCGCTGACACCATCCTGGGCTGGAGGCTGGTCAACTCTCGCATGGAGGAGATGTATCCACCGATCACACTGGGGATGACCGCCGAACGTGTCGCCGGCGAGTATGGAATCACCCGCGAGGACCAGGACAGCTTCGCTCTGGAGAGCCACCGGCGGGCGGTGGCCGCCCGGGATGGTGGAAGGTTCAAAGACGAGATCGAGCCGATCGAGGCCCCGGTCGATCCGGGGCGGCGCTCGGTGCATGTCATCGAGAAAGACGAAGGGCCGCGGGAAGACACATCGCTCGAGGCACTGGCATCACTGCGCCCGGTCTTCAAGGAGGGCGGTACTGTCACCGCGGGCAACTCCTCGCCGATGAACGACGGTGCCGCAGCTCTGCTCCTCGCCACCGCCGAAGGTCTGGACAGGCACGGTCTGAAGCCCATGGCTCGGATCGTGAGCAGCGCAGCGGCCGGAGTCCACCCGGATGTGATGGGCATCGGTCCGGTGCCGGCTTCAAAAAAGGCACTGGACAGGGCGGGCGTGGCGATCGCCGACCTGGACCTGGTCGAGTTGAACGAGGCGTTTGCTGCTCAAGCGATCGCCAGCATGCGTCAGCTCGAACTCGACCCGACCAGGGTGAATGTCAATGGAGGCGCCATCGCCATCGGGCATCCCCTCGGAGCCTCCGGCGCCCGGATTGTGGTGACCCTTCTCCACGAGTTGGCGCGCCGCGGGGCCAGGCTCGGGATGGCAACGATGTGCATCGGCGTCGGTCAAGGGGTCAGCCTGGTGGTAGAGCGTGTCTGACGGCCCGCTGCAGGGGTTCACAGTCGTCGAGCTAGGGAACCTCATCGCTGCACCGTATGCGGGGATGCTTCTCGCCGATATGGGAGCGCGGGTGATAAAGGTCGAGCCACCCAGCGGCGACTTAGGGCGCCGGTTCGGCCCGTTCCAAAATGGCGAGTCGGTGTTCTTCCTGGCGGTGAACCGAGGCAAGGAGTCAATAGCCATCGACACCCGGGACTGGGTGGCTAAGAGGGTTCTCGACAATTTGATCAAGAAGGCCGATGTGCTGATTCACAATCTCCGTTACGGGGCCATGGATCGACTTGGCCTCGGTGTGGATCGATGCCTCGAACTCAATGCCACGCTGGTATATGCAACCGTCTCCGCATTCGGTTCGTCGGGGCCTTACGCTTCCCGGCCGGGAATCGACGTTGTCTTCCAGGGAGAGTCGGGGATGATCTCCATCACGGGCTCCCCCGAAGACGGGCCCCGCAAGACGGCGACGACCATCGGCGACTACGTTGCGGGAACCAATGCCGCCTTCGCGATTGCGGCCGCTCTGGCAGAGTCACCACGTCGCGGCCGCCACATCGACATCTCTCTACGGGACGGTGTCATGGCAGTGCAGTCGGGATGGAACGCAATCCACTTCGCCTCCGGCCACCAGCCGGATCGGACCGGGACCGCAAGCCCATTCCTCGCTCCGAATCAGGTCTTCGAGTCAAAAGATCGGCCGTTCACGCTTGCTGTTGTCTCCGACCGTCATTTCGAGCTGCTCTGTGATGCTCTCGAGATGCCCGACCTTGCCGCCGATTATCCGACCAATGAGACGCGGATGGACAATCTCAAAACATTGGTCGAGCGGCTTCAGACGGTCTTTCGCGGCGAGCCCGCCTCGCATTGGGTTGACCTGTTCGAGTCGGCAGGCCTGCCCTCGGGGCCGGTACTCACCCTTGCCGAGGCGTTCGACGACCCGCAAGCCCGCTATCACGAGATGGCGGTTGAATATGACCATCCCGCGGCGGGGCTTGTCCGGTCGACGGGCAGCCCGATCCGGATTGACGGAGCACCCACGAGGAGTGATGGTATGCCTCCAGAACTGGGGAGCCACACCCGCAAACTTCTCATCGAAGCCGGGATGGACGCCGACACGGTTGAGAAGCTGATCGAAGAAGGGAAGGCGGTTGCAGTTGAGCGCTGAGGTGCGAATACCGGACGGGATCGACGCCGATCCCCCTCCGCTCCAACAGGGGCTCATCTTCTGGGCAAAGCCCCAAATCGACACATGGGAAGACGCTAGGGCCGAGCTGACCGCAGCCTTTGAGAAGTCGCGGGCGGCGGCGCACAGCGAGGAGTCGTTTGTTTATATCGTCTCCAATGATGCTCTTCTGGGGAGGACGGGCCCGACGGATGCGATGGTGGCCGCGGGCCTGCTCTCGGCGGCGAGGACCGCCGCACTCGAAGGCTGGAAGAAAGGCTGGACCGCAAACGTGGTCGCCTATGACAAAGACCACTCACCCGAAGAGGTACTCGAACGCGCTCTCATCCTCGTCGAGGACGGGATGATCACCGGGGAGCTCCTCCACATCGGCCAAGGGCACATCGGAAAGGCTCTGGCGTGAAGGGGGCGGTCGTCGTCACTGGAGCAGCCCGCGGCATCGGCAAGGTGATCGCCGAGACCATCCGGGATATCGGTTCGTTCACGGTCGTCGGCGTGGACATCGCCCCCGAGCTTGCCCTCTCCGAGGGGATTGTCCCGGTTCAGGTCGACCTCACCTCAGCTGATGGCCCCTCGACCGTGACGGCAGCGGTCGTGGACACCGGACTGCCGCTACTGGGAGTTGTGAACAACGCCGGGATCACGAGAGATGCCCGATTGATCAACATGACCGACGCCGACTTCGCAGCTGTCTTGGAGGTGAATCTCGGCGCCGCGTTCCGCCTCGCCGAGGCGCTCTCACCGCTGATCACAACCGGCGGAGCGATCGTCAACATCGCCTCGCGCGCCTACCTCGGCAATTTCGGTCAATACAACTATTCGATGTCCAAAGGCGGTCTGGTCGGGATGACCCGCGCCTTGGCCATCGACCTGGCACCGGATGTGAGAGTCAACGCAATTGCACCCGGGCTGATTGCAAGTGAGATGTCACTGGCGATTCCCGACGAGATCCGGGAGAAGATGATTTCGGCGATCCCCCTGGGCAGGATGGGAGAGCCTCAGGAGATCGCCAACGCAGTTTGGTACCTCATCTCACCCCAATCCTCCTACATCACCGGCCACGTCCTGGTGATCGGTGGAGGAAGGAGCCTGACCTGAACCGGGCTGGCACCGGTCTGAACGATTCAGTAGTAGTACCGGGATACTGTCTCGGCGACCATGGCCGGCTTCTCCTCGCCTTCGACCTCGATGGTGACGGTCCGGTTCACCTGGATCCCACCCTGGACCTCGGCCACGCTGGCGAGGTCGACGCTGGCGCGGATTCGGGAACCGACCCGGACCGGGGCCGGAAACCTCACCTTCTCCAACCCGTAATTGATCGCCATTTTGGGGTCTCCCACGTCGAGCGGGACCTGCCCGCCAAGCGTGACAGTCAGTGAGAGAGTGAGGAAACCGTGGGCGATGGTGCCGCCGAACGGCCCTTGCGCCGCCTTCTCGGTGTCGACGTGTATCCACTGATGGTCGTCGGTCGCATCGGCGAACTGGTTCACGCGCTCCTGATCTACGAGCATCCACTCCGACACACCGAGGTGCCGGCCGACCTTCTCTGCGAGATTCTGGGGTACTTCCATAAACCAATTGTGCCATGACCCCCGAAGCCCGCCAGCCAGGCTAAGTTTGTAGGTATGGCGAAAGAGACGAAGCTGCTGGTCTGGATTGACCAGGATCTCTGCACTGGTGACGGAATTTGTGAAGAGATCACACCCGACGTGTTCGTGGGACGTGACGACGGCCTCTGGGTTGTCAAGGAAGAGTCGAAGTATTTCGACAAGACCGTTGTGTTCGACGGTGAGCAAGCACCCGACGGAGCCCGCGGGCTGGCCCGGGTCCCCGATGAGTTGATCGAGGACACCATCGAGTCGGCCGAGGAGTGCCCGGGCGAGTGCATCATGATCGAGCCCTACTCCGAGGACGCCGTATACGAGGGCTGAATCTCTCGATCGGCTTCAGGCACCAAACTCCGAGTAGCCTCGCCGGGTAATGCCAGTACTGGGTACGAACATCGACCGTGGGTCGGAAGACTTCATCGCCAACCGCGCGGAGATGGAGAAAGCTCTCGCCGGGTTCGACGAGCTGACCCGCCAGGCACTGGAGGGCGGCGGCGACAAGTACATCCAACGCCACCGCGATAGGGGAAAGCTCCTTGCCCGGGAGCGAATCGACCTTCTCCTCGACCGTGACTCTCCCTTCCTGGAACTGTCGACGCTCGCCGCATGGGGGACCGACAAGAACCTGGGAGCCAATCTCGTAACCGGAATCGGTGTGATCGAAGGCGTCGAGTGCGTGATCCTCGCCAATGACCCCACCAGCCAGGCCGGCTCCTTCAACCGTTATACGCTCTCCAAGAGCCTGCGGGCAATGGACATCGCGCGGGAGAACAGGCTCCCGCTGATCAACCTGATCGAATCGGGAGGGGCCGACCTCCCCGACCAGGCCTCGGTTTTCATCACCGGTGGGAAGTGGTTCCGCAACCTGACCCAACTGTCCAAAATGGGGATCCCGACTGTGGCCATCGTCTTTGGTTCCTCGACGGCCGGTGGTGCCTACTTCCCCGCTATGTGCGACTACTCGGTGATGGTTAAGGGCCAGGCAAAGGTATTCCTGGGCGGCCCTCCACTCGTCAAGATGGCCACCGGTGAGGAGTCCACCGACGAGGAACTGGGGGGTGCGGAGATGCACTCCCGCACCTCCGGGTTGTCTGACTACTTCGCCAACGACGAGCACGAGGCGATCCGGATGGGGCGCGACATCGTCAGCCATTTCAACTGGCGGAAACTGGGTCCGGGCCCGACCAAGCCAGCCGACGACCCGGTGCACGATCCCGAGGACATACTGGGTGTGATCCCCCGTGATTTACGGGTGCCGTTCGACCAGCGTGAGATCGTCGCCCGGGTGGTCGATGGGTCGCGGTTCGAGGAATACAAAGCCCTCCACGGGACGTCGATCCTCACCGGATGGGCTTCGATCCACGGGTATCCGATCGGGATCATCGCCAATCAGCAGGGCGTCATCTTCAGCGAGGAGGCCCAGAAGGCAACCGAGTTCATTCAGTTGTGTAACCGCCACGACACCCCGATCCTCTTCAGCCACAACACCACCGGGTACATGGTGGGCAAGGAATATGAGCAGCGCGGGATCATCAAGGACGGGGCGAAGATGGTCAATGCGGTCGCCAACTCCGAGGTCCCCCACATCACCCTGATGGCCGGAGTCTCCTACGGCGCCGGCAACTACGGGATGTCAGGGCGGTCGTTCGATCCCCGTTTCGTCTTCGGCTACCCCAACCACAAGGTGGCTGTCATGGGGCCCAAACAGCTGGCCGGGGTCATGTCGATAATTGCAAAGGCCTCAGCAGAGGCGCGCGGGGTTGACTTCGACGAGGAAGCCGACGCCAAGCGGCGCGCTGAGATCGAGGCACAGATCGAGCACGAGGAGCAGTCCTACTTCTCGACGTCTCTCGTTCGCGACGACGGGCTGATCGACCCCAGGGACACCAGGCATGTGATCGGCATCGCTTTGTCTGCAATCCACTCCGGCCCGGTGAAGGGAACCGACCGCTTCGGCGTCTTCCGGATGTAGCCCTCGATCAGTTGGCGAACGTCACCACGACGTCGGTATAACCCAGACTGACCAGGAAATTGGTGAGGACGGTGGTGGCATTCTCCTCGGCCTGGACCAGAACACCATCTTCGATCGCGGCTTCGACCAGCACGGTCTCCGCAACCCGACGCGCCTCGCCTTCGAGTTGGGGATCGCCCTTGGTGAATAGGCCCATGTCCCGGTCGAGAACCTCGGTGGCGTCATTGTCGACAGCCACGTACTGGATCTCAGCAGCAGGGATGGTCACCTCCACGACGCCGTCTTCGGACACCGAGAAGTCGCCCGGAGTCAGCCCGCTGATGTCGACTCCAGCTCCGATGCGGGCGACGGCGATCATCCGCAGGCTGTCCCCGCGTGCCCACGCCAGCCAGCCGGCGTCGGTGCCTTTCTCGACGATCGTGTACTCGACGACTTCGACCGTGGTGAGGCTGCCCAGATCCTGGACCGAACTGACCACTACCGGGCCGATGTCGGTGAACGGCTCCGGTTCGAACACAGCTGCGATGTCGGCCGGAGTCGGGATGGCGTCGACGATCCCGCGTGCCGACCACGCAACGAAACCAACGACCACGAGAAGAACAGCCAGGAAGAATCCTGCGAGCCCGATCAGCAGGCCGGAACCTGAGCGCCTCGGCGCTGGTTGCTGCGGCTGCGGGGTTGCGGGTGCGTCTTGGCTCTCTTCGGGCCTCGTTTTCATCATGGTCATACTGAACTCCCTCAAGTAATAGGAATAAGACTCCGGCTACCGACAGAAAGTTCCCTGCGGTTAGCCTCCACCAACATGATTCGCAGAGTCCTGGTGGCAAATCGCGGTGAAATCGCACGTCGGGTCTTTCGAACCTGTGCCCGACTCAGGATAGCCACTGTGGCCGTCTATTCCGACAGTGACGCGAAGGCGCCCCACGTGGACGAGGCCGATACCGCCATCCGTCTCGCCGGCCGGTCGCCTGCAGAGACCTATCTCGACCAGGAAGCCCTTGTCGAAGCTGCTCTCACGTCCGGAGCGGATGCGGTGCACCCCGGCTACGGGTTCCTCTCCGAGAACGCCGGTTTTGCCCGTGCCGTGACAGCGGCAGGCCTGACCTGGATCGGCCCTCCCCCCGAGGCAATTGCGGCGATGGGATCGAAGATCGAGGCCAAGAAGCTGATGACCGGAGCCGGGGTGCGATGCTTGCCGGGCGCCGACCTCACAGGTCTGTCCCCGGCAGCGACTTTCGAAGAAGCAGCGGCGGTCGGGTACCCGGTGCTGGTCAAGGCGAGCGCGGGCGGCGGTGGCAAAGGAATGAGAATCGTCGAGTCGGCCGATTCCCTGGCGGATGCGGTGGATGCAGCGAAACGGGAAGCCGCCAACGCTTTTGGCGACGCCACAGTCTTTCTCGAGAAGTACCTGACCGGGCCGAGGCACATCGAGATCCAGGTGTTCGGAGACCAACACGGCAATGTGGTCTCCCTGCATGAGCGGGAGTGCTCGATCCAGAGACGCCACCAGAAGATCATCGAGGAGAGCCCGAGCCCTGCAATCGACGAGGAGACCAGGAAACGGATGGGCGACGCCGCCGTCGCAGCAGCAAAGGCGGTCGACTATGTCGGGGCGGGCACCGTCGAGTTTCTGTTCGACAACGACCGATTCTTCTTCCTCGAGATGAATACCCGGCTCCAGGTGGAGCATCCGGTCACCGAGATGGTCACCGGACTCGACCTGGTCGAGCTCCAGATCGACGTTGCCAACGGTTCTCCCCTGCCTCCCCGGGCCTTCGACGCACCGATTGAGGGGCATGCGATAGAGGCCAGGATCTATGCCGAAGACCCTGCGAAGAACTTCCTCCCCGACACCGGACTGATGCACCGCTTCGCTTTCCCGATGGCGAGCGAGGTCCGCGTCGACTCCGGGGTGGAGGCCGGGTCAGTTGTATCCGTCTTTTTCGACCCAATGCTCGCCAAAGTCATCGTCCATGCCCCCGACCGGGACGCCGCGGCAAAAGAGCTCGCCAGCGTCCTGCGCCGGGCCGAAATCCACGGTCCGACGACAAACCGCGACCTCCTGGTGAGAGTTCTCGAACACTCCGCGTTCCTCGCGGGGGAGGCCGACACCAGCTTCATCGAATCCACAGGCCTCGAGGTTCTCGCCAACCCCCTTGTTGCAACCGACGAAGTTCCGGTCAGAGCGGCCGCCGCAGCCGCAGCGAGCAGGGCGGTTCGCGTAGCGTCCTCGCCTGTGCCTCAGTCGGTTCCGCGCGGCTTCCGCAATGTCGGAGTCGCCAACCAGCAAATCAGCTACCTGCACGGCGACAACCGGATCGACGTCGTCTACGGCAACGACAAGAGTGGAATGGAGCTGATCGAGCCCGCAGGCATGGCAATCGCGTCGGCGAGCACGAACACCGTGGAACTGAGCCGAGACGGAGAATCTCTGCGCTTGTCCGTGGCCCAATATGGCGAGGCGGTGTACGTCGACTCAGCAGCCGGATCGGTTCGGCTAGTCGAGGTCTCCAGGTATCCAACGTCGGAAGCAACCCGTTCAGAGGGGAGCCTGCGGGCCCCGATGCCGGGAAGAATCGTCAGAGTCGAGGTCGAGGAAGGGGACCCGGTTACAGAAGGCGCCGCCCTCGTCGTGCTCGAAGCAATGAAAATGGAGCACACCCTCCGCTCACCGCATGACGGAGTGGTCACAGAGATCACCCACCGTGTTGACGACCAGGTCGAAACCAACGACGTGCTGATCGTCGTGGAGGCTCATGCGGTGCCGAGTATGCCGAGCACGTAGTCGATGTCGGCTGGTGTGTGATCGGCGTTTATCTGGAAGCGGATCTCTTCGTCTCCTTTGGGGACGACCGGGAAGTTGAGCCCGGTGGCGAGCACGCTGTGCGCGTACAGGTGGTCGACGAGGCGGGAAGTACTGGCAGTGTCTCTCACCATGAGGGGGACAACCGGGTGAGGGCCGGGGATTGTCTCCAGGCCGAGGTCGACAAGGCCCGCCGCGAACCGTTCGGTCATAGCTGCGAGATGGGCGAGCAGTTCAGACCCCTCGTCTGAGTCCAGCACACCCAGAGCGGCTTCGGCGGCGGCAGCCTCACCGACGGTGATCGGGTTGGAGTAGATGTACATCGGCCCGCTCTCACGAAGGAACCGGATCGCGGTTTCGCTACCTACGACATACCCGCCGTTGACGCCAAACGCCTTGCCCAGCGTCCCGATCAGCACGTCGGCGCCGCCAGCGGTGACCTCCTCGGTGCCGCGACCGGTGGCCCCGAAGGCTCCGACTCCATGGGAGTCGTCCACGACTACGACGACATTCTCCTCGAACTCAGCGTCATGGGCTCTGGCGATACTTGCGATGCGCCCGAGATCGACAAAGTCGCCTCGCATGGAGAAGACGCCGTCGGTGACCACGACCGCCCGCTCGGCCGTGCCGGCAGCGGCACCGAGCGCGGCGTCGAGAGCGTCGTAATCGAGATGCCCGTACACCTCGCGGGCTCGGGGCCGGCTCATCCGCACTCCGTTGATGATGCAGTTGTGATTGAGCTCGTCGGAGAGCACAACAGTCTCCGGAGTGATCAGGGCGCTGAGAGTCGACACCACCGCCGCGTAGGCAGAGGAATAGATGATCGCTGCCTCACGTCCATGGAAAGACGCGAGTCGCCGTTCCAGGCTCCGGTGCGGGCCGTAGGTGCCGGAAATGAAGCGGACCGCCCCCGGTCCTGCGCCGAACTTGCGCGAAGCGGTCTCCTCGGCATCGAGCACAGCAGGGTGGTGGGAAAGGCCGAGATAGCTGTTCGAGTTCATCCGGAGAAAACCCCGCAGGCTCCCTTCGAGGAGGTACCGGCGGCTGAAACCATCGGCGGGGGGAAGCACGTCGACGATCACGAACTCGTCCCCTTTGGCGGTTCCTGTCGCCTCCAGGTCGGCGATGCGATCGGCAAGAACTGAATCGAGTCGGTCGTGTGGCATGTCTTCGGTTTAGCAGGTTTAGGCTGAATCCATGAGCGAACTCGGATTCATCGGACTCGGGATCATGGGCGCTGGCATGGCAAACAACCTGGTTAAGGCCGGCCATTCTCTTGCGGTCTGGAACCGGACACCGTCCCGCGCCGATTTGGTGCCGGGGGCGGAAGTGGCAACTGATGCGGGTGCGCTGGCTGAGAAGGCAGACGTTGTGTTTCTCTGTGTCTCCGACACCCCGGATGTGGATCAGATCTGCTTTGGAGAAGGCCGGATGGTCGAGCGGATGGGGGGCGGGATACTCGTCGACCACTCCACTATCTCTCCGATTGCCACCAGGAACTTTGCCGAACAAGCGGGCGAGCTCGGCGTCAGCTGGATCGACGCCCCGGTTTCAGGTGGCTCCGAGGGGGCCCGCGACGGAACCCTTGCAGTAATGGCAGGAGGCGACCCCGACGCCCTGGAGACGGTGCGCGGTTTCATTGATGCCTACGCCTCGTCCATCGTGCACGTCGGGGAGGCGCCCGGTTCGGGCCAGATGGCGAAGATGGTCAACCAGGCTCTCGTCGTGGTAAACCAACTCGCCGCTTCAGAGAGCTTGTTGCTAGCCGAAGCGGCAGGACTCGATCTGGAAACGACCTTGAAGGCGGTCGGCGGTGGGGCCGGCGGCTCGTGGATGCTGTCCAATCGCGGCCCGCAGATGATCGAACGGGATTGGTCTCCGGGGTTCACCATCGACCTCCAGCAGAAGGACTTGCGGCTGGTCCTCGAAACCGCGGACCAACTAGGTGTGCCCCTCCCGGGGACCGCATTGGTCTTCCAGTTTTATAGAGCCCTGCAAACACAGGGGCTCGGAGGCGAGGGCAACCATGCTTTGGTCAAGGCCCTCGAAACGCTGTCCGGGATCCAGCTCGGGGAGGAACCGCTAACCGAGTAAGTCGACCTTGACCCTCTCGACGTGGCCAGTGGCTTTGACATTGCGGTATTCACGCACCATCTCTCCGCCCGAATCGAATACGAAGGTGGACCTGATCAGGCCGGTGATCGTCTTCCCGTACAGCTTCTTCTCGCCCCAGGCTCCGAGCTGCTCCGCCAGGGTGTGATCCTCGTCGGAGAGCAGATCGAAGTTGAGGCCCTCCTTTTCCCGGAACTCAGCGTTGAGCTCAGGCGGGTCCGGGCTGACGCCAACGACGTTGTACCCCGATTCGACGAGGTCGCTGTAGTTGTCACGGAAATCGCAGGCCTCGATCGTGCACCCCGGGGTCATGGCGCGGGGGTAGAAAAACATCACCAGGCCACCGTCGAGGTAGTCGTCCTGGGTCACGGTCGCAGCGTTGTGATTTTTGAGTTCGAACTCGAGTGCCATTTGTAGAATATTAAGCGTCCGGGGACTTTTCCGCAGAGGCCGCTGCAGCCTCCGGAGAGGAGAGGAAGGTGGCACCACCGGCGAGAAACCCGAGCGCAGCCGGGAGCCAGTAGGAGATAATACGGAATACAAGGACCGGAGCCAGAGTGATACCGGCCCTGAACCCGTAGGCGGCCAGAATGAAAACAAGGCCGGCTTCGACCACCCCGAGGCCACCGGGCGTCCCGGGCAGACCACCGACCAGGGATGCGAAGCCGAATGCGGCAACTACCTCGACGGGATTGATATCGATCCCGAATGCAATGAGGACCAACCAGAGCGCGCCTGCTTCGAGAAGAAGACGGAGCCAGATATAGAGCTGCGAATGCCACCCCGGCATGTGGTCGATCATCGATGGCTCCAACCGCTTGCTGAGGGAGTTCGGCAGGTATCGGTTCAGGGAGCCGAGTTTGCCCGAGCCGAACATGAGGAGGAGACCGACCGCGAGCGCCACGGCAGCTGCGACGCTGAGGGTGATCGAGGCAATCGCCACACTCGGTCGCACGATGAGGATGGCGGCTCCCGTCATTATCAGGAGCCCCGCATAGTTGAGCAACACCGTCCGGATCGCCGGTCCTGCTGACGTCTCGACCTCGTCGCGCACGGTCCAGGACATGGCAACCGGGGTTATCGCACCTCCGGCAGGGATCAAACGAGCCACGCCCGCACCGACCAGCGCACCCTTGAATGCAGAGAAAGAGCGCAGACTTTGACCTGTTTCCTCGACCGATTCGCGAAACAGAGAGCCGAAGAACCACTTGGCGCCGATCTGAACCACTCCGGCAAGCGCGATGAGCAGAGCCGCTCTCGGGCGCAGCGGCGGGATGTCCAGAGCGTCCGAGTTCAAAACAACGATCATCGCCACGGTGTAGAGAACAGCGGCGACAGCCGCTATCCAACCCACCTTTTTCGGTGTCACGGGTTTGAGGCCTCGTCTACTGTCTCTGGATAGGCTTCCTCGAACGGGTCGCGGTCGTATATCAGCCTGCGAAGGACATTGCCGGCACCCTCCGGATCACCGGGATTGCCCTGGGCCCGACGAAACATGAGGGTCGCCGACAGCAGGGCCAGGAACATAGTCTCCGTCCCGGGCCGACCCAGAGCTATGGCCAGGAGGGGGAGCAGCCCCCACCCGAGGAACCCGGCAAACCCGCTCCCGATGCGCCATCCGGCGAGTGACCAACCTCCGACCCACACGATCAGCACCGGGTCGAGTGCTACCAACAAACCTGCCGAGGTGGCAAGCCCCCTTCCGGCACGACCCTTGAGGTATATCGACCAGCAGTGGCCGGCCACCGCTACCAGGCCCGCCATGCCGCTTGCCGCCAGACCCATGTCGAGCACGTAACGTGCAAAGAGCACCGGAATCAGCCCTTTGAGGCCGTCGAAAAGGGCTGAAACCGCACCCCACTGGACGCCCACGGCGCTGGTGAGATTCCCGGCGCCAATGTTTCCCGATCCGATCTCTCTCAGGTCGACTCCTCTCAGTCGCGCCAGAATCTGAGCCGAAGGAACCGACCCGATCAGGTATGCGCTCACCAGAAGGAGAGGCCAGGAAACGAGCCCGAGAAAGTCAGACATGAGAGAGAAAGCTAGTAAGTCTCGCGAGCGACTTCTAGTTCAGACGAGCGAAGATTCCTGTGCCATAGGAAGCTCGAGACGAAACACACTCTCGTCCCCGTCGCGGAGGTAGGTCAACGATCCTCCCATCAGCTCTGCCAGCTGTCGTGAAACCGACAGGCCGAGTCCCACCGAGCCCGCCACACCGTTGTGGGCCGAGGCGTAAGGCTCGAAGATGCGGGTGGAATCCTCACCCGAAACCCCATCACCGTCGTCCCTCACTTCGAGCCAGACCCGCTCGCCCTCGACACCTCCGAGAATCCTCCTCTTCGAGCCCCCGTATCTATCGAGGTTGGTGAGCAGGTTGCGCAGGATCTGGCGGATTCGCGGGGCGTCACCCACCGCAGTCGGCAGAGTATTGGGCAATTCGAGGACGTCGATTCCCACTCCGACCACGGCGGCCACGAGTTCCGCATTCAGGTCGACATGCTCGAGAGCCACCTCCACGGTGCCCATTCCGGCTCGGGCGGAAACCAGTAGGTCCTCGATGATGTGCGACATCTCCTGTGCCTGTGCCGCCACCAGTTCGATCAGCTCATCTCGCTCCTCCCCGTCCAGTCCTCCGGAGATCACCTCGGAACTGAGGCCGACCACAGCGGTCAGTGGCGTGCGGAGCTCATGACTGATGGAAGCGACGAACTCGTCCTTTGCCTGGATCAACTCACTCATCGCACCTTCCTTGACCTTGAGATGGGTCACATCGGCAAGGGCAACGAGGACACCGTCGGGCTGGTCGCCCGAAGACACGTTCACCGCGCGGAGGCTCAGCCAGACCCTGCTGCCCTTCAGAGTCTCGACCGGAAGCTCCAGTTCAACCATGTCTCGGCCCTCGACGAGAGCGATGAGAATCTCGGTGACACCTTCCAGCCAGCCTTCGCTCAGCAATGCCCCGTCGATCACGAGTTCCCGGTCCGTGCCGACGTCGAGAAGATCTCTGGCAGCCTGATTGGTCCTGACAATTCGAATTTGTGATGCCGCCTCCCTCACCACGTCCGGGTACGCTCCGAGGAATCCTCTTATCCGGTCGCTCCGCCCCGAGAACTCCGTGCCGACGTGTTCGAGGGCTTCCGACCAGTCCGCCTCGATCGCGGCCATCGGCGAGTACTCAAAGATCACCTGGAACCGGCGGTTGAGTGCCGTGGCTGCGTTCCGGACCGCATAAAAGATCGCCGAGATCACAGCGAAGCTCACTCCCATGATTGCGCCCAGAGCAACAGCATCGGTGGCGTCGGTGCCCCAAAAGAATGGAATACCGATCAGGACCGAGCCAATGGCGAGGGTGACCAACAAATGCCTCGTCTTGACGAAGAGAATCGCAATCGAAGCAATGATCACAACACCGAGGGCGGCGGGAATCAGAGTCGACTCGTCTCCGACGGCGGCATAAGTGGCGACCACAGATACACCAGCGCCGAGCATGGTCGCCACCGCGTTCTCGTGGTGGATGGCGATCTGGATCAGGATGAATACCGCAACCAAACCCGGACCGATCGTCTGCTGGAAGAATTTGGCCTCACCGGTGGCCAGACCGACGATCACGAAGAGCAAGGCAGAGAAGAGCGCGGCGGCTCCTCCGACGCGAACTACCCGCCGGTTGAGCTGCTCCATATCACTCGGAGAAGCGAGCAGGGTGTCAGCAACGTGTGTTTCTGTTGACATTGTCAAGTGTCGATCCTCTGAATTGTTAACCAGATATCGGACGGATTCGCTCGAAACTGGAGTGCGGCTGCAAGCTTGATATCGTCAGGGGCAGACACGCCACCGGAGGTTCGAAGAAATGAAGATCACTTACGCCACGATGTCCGCCGACAACGAGGAACTGAATCAGGCTTACGAAAGATCGGTGGAGACAGTCAGGGAGCGG
Organism: Acidimicrobiia bacterium; assembly: GCA_040880765.1. Classification (GTDB taxonomy): domain Bacteria; phylum Actinomycetota; class Acidimicrobiia; order Spongiisociales; family ZC4RG35; genus MA-ANB-1. Next base: position 89,806 of record JBBDHT010000053.1, read on the forward strand.
CTTGGTGCTTCCTACGGCGTCTGGGTCAACGGCGAAGAGCGCAAAGACCGAGAAATGTACGAGGAGCGGTCGCCGATCGACCGAGACCTGCTCGTCGGCAGGTACGCTCAGGCGACCACCCAGGATGTAGACGACGCTGTTGCCGCTGCCACCGAGTTCGCTCCTGAGTGGGAGGCCTGGGGGTGGGAGCGACGGCGGGACCTGATGCTGAAGGCCGCCGACATCATGGATGAGGAGATGTTCGACCTTGCCGCTCTGATGTCATTCGAAGTTGGGAAGAACCGGCTGGAAGCCCTCGGGGATGTGGCGGAGACTGTCGAATTCCTCCGCTACTACTCGAAACAGATCACAGAGCACAACGGTTTCATCACGCCGCTGAGCTCTCTCTCCGAGGACGAGACCAACGTATCTGTGCTTCGCCCCTGGGGTACATGGGCTGTCATCTCACCGTTCAATTTCCCGCTTGCGCTGAGCGGCGGGCCATCGACCGGAGCTCTGATCACGGGAAACACGGTTGTGCTGAAGCCTTCCAATACCGGCGCCCTCATGGCTCTCGAGTTCTACCGGATCATGCGTAAAGCCGGTCTCCCGGAAGGCGCTTTGCATGTTGTCACCGGTGGAGACGAAGTGGGAGACCACCTCGCCCACCACGAAGATGTCGACGGGCTCACCTTCACCGGCTCCCACCCGGTGGGGATGTACCTCTACAGGACCGTCAACGAGAAGCGGCCAAAGCCGGTCGCTGCCGAGATGGGCGGAAAAAACCCGGCGATCGTCTCGGCGACCGCCGATCTCGACGTGGCTGCCGAGGGGGTGTTCCGGGGTGCCTTCGGGTTGAGTGGTCAGAAGTGCTCGGCGACGTCACGGGTCTATGTCGAACGCCCCGTCTACGACGAGTTCGTCACGAAACTCGTCGCCAGGACCGGGAGCTTGACCGTGGGCAATCCCGTGGACAGTTCGACGTTCATGGGCCCCGTCATCGACGAAGAGGCAGTTGAGCGGTTCAGGAAGGCTGTTGCTGCCGTGAAAGATGATGGTGGAGAGGTTCTCGCCGGCGGCGAGGTGCTGACCGAGGGTGACTTCGGCAAGGGAAACTTCGTCCAACCCACTGTGGTCAATGCTCCACGGGAGTCGTGGGTGTGGAGGGAGGAGTTGTTTGCCCCGCTGGTTGCGGTAACCGCTGTCGATTCCGTCGACGAGGCCATCGCACTCTCCAACGACACCGAATTCGGGCTCACGGCGGGCCTCTTCTCCACCGATGACGACGAGATCGAAAAATGGTTCAGCCAGATCCAGGCCGGGACGACCTACGTCAACCGGGCCGCCGGTGCCACCACAGGAGCGTGGCCGGACATCCAGTCGTTCGGCGGATGGAAGGGGTCGGGCACCTCAGGCGCGGGCGGTGGCGGACCGTGGTACCTCCGTCAGTTCCTACGTGAGCAGTCCCGAACGCTGATCAAATAGCGAGCGACGCAGAGTTGGCGGGGACCAGCCCTACTCGATGCGCAGCGTCAGGCCTCCGGGGCCACTGACTTCCAACCCGGCTGAGGTGCGCACCACCTCGATCCCCTGATTGCTGAAGTGATCGAGCCATGGGTCGGGGTCTTCGACGAGTAGGGCAAGGGTCGCAGTCTGGCCGGAGGCTCCCTGGATCAGTTCGACCTGCTGGCCTTCGGCAACTTCGAGTACGGTGCCGAGGACCCCGGTTTCGGGTGAGCGAACCCGTCCCAGACCGACGACATCCTCGAGAAAACGCAGCGCCGCATCGACCGAGCCCACCTGGAGCAACTGTCGCGCCGCGACAATTCCTCCGGGTGCCCGGGACGGACCCCGGCCTGCAAGGACCTCGATCGCCTCCTCGACGGTGAACCGCCCTGCAGTCACCTCACGACCGACGATCACTCCACCGAGTCGACGACCTGAAGACTCGAGCGAGACGAGCCGCCGAAGGTCTTCGAGGTTGCGGACGCCACCTGAGGCAATGACCGGCTCCTCGACCGTGGCCAGCGCGGATCCGATCAGCTGAAAATTGGGTTGGTCTTCGAGGGCGTTCCTCCCTGCTTCGGAAACCAGAAACGCAACCACTCCGGCCGAGGACATCTCGATCATCACCTCTTCGAGATAACGGCCGCTGTTCTGGGTCCAGCCGCGAGTGGCGATCTCCTCATCGGCGCGGACGTCGAGAGCAACCACGATCTTGTCCGGATTGTCCCGGCAGAGGTCCCAGATCATGTTCTGGTTCTCAATTGCTGCCGTCCCCATGACAATCCGCCAGGCTCCCCGGCCGATGAACGATTCGGCTTCGGTCTCGGAGCGGATACCACCGGCGACCTGGACGTTGGCATCGACAGATTCGACGAGCTCATACATCAAGTCTCGATTTCGTGAATCGCTGTAGGCGGCGGCGTCGAGGTCGACGATGTGCAGGTGCTTGATTCCCTGTTCCACCCAGTTGCGCGCCCTGCCGATGGGGTCGTTGTCGAGTGGTATCGCTTCGTCGAGCCCGCCGTGAGGCAATCTGACCGAAAGACCACCGAGAATATTGACTCTGGCGTAAAGGTCCATGACTGAAACCTAGCGAGTCCAGAGGCGATGTGGAACTGGCGCCACCCCTACTGGCACCCCTCTGACTCGCACAGATGTAGGTCACCGGTAGCATCAACGTCTACCTACGTCCGACCAAACCACCTGATGAACCACATACTCGCCTCATTTCCCTCCCCCCCGATCAACAGCTTTCACATCGGCCCACTCCGGGTCACGTTCTACGGAATCCTCATCGCCATCGGTGTCGCGGTCGCCTGGCAGGTGACTGAGAGGAGGTTCACCGCTAGGGGTGGCGATAGCGAAGTGCTGGGGCGGATCCTGGCTCGCGTCCTCATCTTCGGGTTTCTCGGTGCCCGGCTCGGCTATGTGTCGACCCACCTCTCCCGATTCGAAGGAGAGTGGTGGAAGGTGATCGCGATCTGGGAGGGCGGGATCGCCCTCTACGGAGGGCTGACCGCCGGGGCAATCGCCATGGTGGTGTACAGCCGGAAGTGGAACTCGAGCATCCCCCACCTCCTCGACTCGGTGGCGCCGGCCGTTCCGTTCGCTCAGGCATTTGGACGCTGGGGCAACTATTTCAACCAGGAGCTGTTCGGGACGCCGACCGATCTTCCATGGGGAGTGGAGATCGACCCCCAGTACCGCCCCGACGCATACCCGGACGCCGAAGTCTTCCATCCAACGTTCCTCTACGAATCGATATGGAACGTGTCGCTCGCTTTTTTCATCATCTGGCTCGGCAGGCGCTACCCCCAGCTCAGCGGGCGCCTCATCGGCGTCTACTTCCTCGGCTATGCCTTCTTCAGGTTCCTCATGGAACTGATCCGCACCGACACCACCTTCCGTTTCCTCGGGCTCAGCCGCAACGCCTGGGTCTCGATCGGAGTGATGATCGTTGGCGCGCTCATCCTGTTCTGGAAACGGGCCCGAGTCGAGCTGAGCACCGAGACCGCCGCCCGCGATTAGTCGGTGATCTGCAGGGCCTTTTCGGCTTCGTCGAGGGTCTGGCCGCCTTTGACCACCGGTTCGAAGAGGTCGCCGTGTTTCTGGATCCGCTCCCACAGGCTGGCAATGGTGACGTCGCCGTTCTTGACTTTCGACACCTCGTCCCAAGTCAGGGGGACCGACACCGGCGCTCCGGGGCGGGGGCGGACCGAGTAGGCGGCCGCCACGGTTTGGCCGGACGCGTTGCGGTTGTGGTCGACGAAGACCATCCCCTTCCGCTTCGGCTTCTCCCACTCCATCGTCAGGTCGTCAGGGTTTGCCGAGGCGAGATAGGAGCCGACCTCCCCGACGAAGCGGCGGACCCGCTCGTAGGTGTGCACCGGCTCCAGCGGCACATACACATGGAGGCCCTTCGATCCGGACAGCTTCGGGTAGCCCTTGAGCCCGAGCTGGCCGAGGGCCACTTTTAGAAGCTCTCCCCCGGCGATCACCTGTTCCCAATCCGATCCCTCGGCGGGGTCGAAGTCGAAGATCGCATAGTCGGGCATGTCGAGGCTTTCGGCGCGGGAGTGGAAGGGGTGAACCTCGATGCAGCCCATGTTGGCGAACCACATCAATGCCTCTCGATAGTCGGCGACGAGGAAGTCGATGACCCCGCCCTGTGAGTCCGACTCCACCGGGACGGTACGCATCCAGTCGGGCTGATGGCCCGGAGCGCGTTTCTCGTAGAAAGACGATCCTTTGATCCCGTCGGGAAAGCGGTTCATCGAGATTGGACGGTTGGCGGTATGGGGCAGCAGCAGCGGGGCGACGGATGCGTAGTACTGGATGAGGTCGCCCTTGGTGTATCCCGCGTCGGGGAAGAACACCTTGTCGAGGTTGCTCAGCCGCACGGGGTGGTCGAGGCCGATCGGATTGAAGTGCTTTCCGTCTTTGCTCGCCCTGATCGGGGAGGGAAAGTCGAGGTCGGAGGTGGCAACGGGTCTGCCTTCGGCTTCGGGCACGGACCCAAGGTACCCGCTCACCTCGTCCCATATTCTCTCGTGGCTCGCCTGATTCCGGGCTTCGGAGATGACGGTGAGAGATACCCCGGCACGATCGGCCGCTTCGAGAAGCGGAGTGACCCGGAGCGTGCCTTCGCCGTAGGGGACGTGTCGGATCTCGCCCCTGGGGCCGAACTCGTTGTCGCTGAACTGGGTGTGAAGCGACTGGATCATCCAGCCCGGGAAGGAGCCCTCGATGAAGGCGAAGACACTCTCGAACGCGTCGGCGGTGGTGAGACCTCCCCCGGTCATGGCATGGAGGTGGGCCCAGTCGACAACGGGGCGAACGAAGGAGAACTTCGCAGCAAGGTTGGCGATGTCACCCAGCGTTCCGAATGAACTTTCGTTGCCGGCCGTCTCCAGACCGAGGGCGACGCCGAGATCTTCCACCTTGGCCCGGATCGACTCGAGGCGTTGTTCGGCCCGTTCGGTGAGCACCTCAGGGTCTTCGCCATGTTTGGCCCCGAGATGGGCGACGACAATCGGGGCACCAAGCTCGGCGCCGAGCTTCATGGTGTGCTCCATCGCCGAGACCGCCTGCTTGCCCCGGTCTGCTTCGACGACGGTGAGAACTGCGAAATACGGAGCGTGTACCGAGAGTTGGATATTGCGTTCGGCGGCAAGCTTGCCGAAGGCCCGGCACTGCTTCTCCTTCCAGGGGAAATCCTTGACGAAAGGAAGCTCGAGGGCGGTGTGGCCCTTCCCGACCAGACCGTCGAGAAACGCCGGGTGCGCACCCGGGTCGTCGGGTGGCATCGTCGAAACACCGAAACGGATCACAGTGTGGAACAGGTTATGGCATTGGGTAACCTGTGCGTTCTGCGATCCGCAGATTCATTGGGTCCCTAGCTCAATTGGCAGAGCAGCGGGCTTTTAACCCGAAGGTTGTGGGTTCGATTCCCACGGGACCCACCGATAAAAGGCCAGGTCAGAGCGCATTTGTGCGAAGTTCTTTGACGTCCGCCTCTTGCTGGGGCAGCACTGGGGCAACATTCGTTACGGAAAGTCTCTCATCGAGCCGATCTGCAAGGGCTTCGAGATCGTCGTCGAACAAGCCGGCGTAGGTGTCCAGAGTGACCTTTGCCGAGGCATGCCCTAGGGCTCGTTGTACGGCCTTGATCGACGCTCCCGCAGCGATCATCAGCGACGCCGCGGTTGCCCTAAGATCGTGGATTCTGAGACTCTCATCGAATCCGGCCACGCAGAGAGCCGGCTTCCAAACCGCCTTGCGGTAGTTCGCTGAGCGGAGATAGCCGCCCTTCGGCGCGGTGAAGACCTGATCGTTCGGACCGAGGCCCGCGCATTGATTGGTAAGCCGGTCAGCGAGGAACCGAGGAAAGACCACCACCCGCGACTTGTGAGATTTCGGCGATCCGAACACGAGCTTGCCGTGGACTTCCGTGGCCGACTCAGACACCGTGACCCTTCGCCGCATCAGATCCAGTGACGATCGCCTGAGTGCGACCGCCTCGCCCCACCTGAGGCCGGTGAGACTCAGGAACCAGACAAGCGCCTCTGACCCTTCTTGAATGCCCTCAGCCGTTGCGGCCAGCTCCGCCACCTGCTCGGCGGTCAGGTAGACGGGTTCCCGACGCCGGGACTGCGGAGCTTTAACCCCCTGAGTCGGGTTCGTACCGATGAGCCCATCGGTACGGGCCACCTCGAGTGATTGACGAAGTACGGCGCGCGCTTGTTTGACCCTGCTCGCGGATAGGCCCTCACCAGACATTTCAGCGACCCACCGGCGCACCATCGACGGTGATATCTGGCTGAGCTTCACCTCACCGAAGGTTGGCAGAATTCGGGACCGCAGCAACGAGCGGTAGCCCTCCAGGGTCTTCGGCTTGATATCGAGGCCGGTCAGCCACTCAGACGCCCAGGCCTCATATCGGAGTTGGCCGGCTCGCGGATCGATCCAAGCGCCGCCGTCGATCTTCGACAGCTCGACCCGGAGCCATTGGGAAGCGCGCTCTTTGGTATCGAAGCTCTTGGAGTGCTGGCGCCCATCTGGGGCGCGATAGATCGCCTTGTACCGGAGCCCTTGTCGGTAGCGGCCTGACTTCGCTCGCTTGCCGTCTTCCGTGCTACTCCACCAACGATCTTGGATTGTTCCTCTCATTTCTCATCCTTTCGATTCCAAAGGTTCACCGGGTCGACCGGTCGTTGTGTCTCCGATAACGCTCCGATCGTGATTAGCGACTCGGGAATGCCCCGATCCTGCGACGCCAACCCGAGATGCGATCATCGCCTCAATCCTCCTATTGAACGAACCGTACCGTTCCCTTGCCGTTCGGGGCTCGATAATGAGTTCTCCACGGCTTTGGCTGGTCGATTCTCTGAATTGCGGCCCATCAATGAAGAACGTACACGTATCCAGCGGCGAAGGGCATGGTCCTGAAGATGAGCCAGCGCGCTATGGTCGGGCGCGAACTATCGCGGGATCGCAGTGAATTGAACTGCTTCATCGACCCGCTGGGGCATAGGTTTCGGCGAGTCGTTCATCGAGGAACCGGTCGATGTCAGACGGTCTATAGAGGAGTTTCTTGCCAACGCGGATTCCGAGCGCGCCCGGCTTCTCACCGCGGTAGCGCTGGCTATAGAGGGCACCGGGAGTGAGACGCAGATAGTCAGCGGCTTCTTTCAGTGTCAGTAACCGTTCGGGCATGTGTCCTCCTTCACCAAGCAAGTCCGGGCGTTCGTCTGGCTAGGCGTGCTGGTCGATCTAACGGGACCCACCTTCCAATTCTTCTCACGCTGATGGCTCACTCCGCTGGGTCGCATCGGGTGATCCTCCCCGGTGGCCCTCCCAAACGACTCCCAGATTGCTCCCAATCGCACCATCATCGAGGGGTTACCACCGCGTATTGGCGGTTCTTGTTGTCTCGCCACCTTGGAGCCGGACTTCCACTGAATACGCGAGTTCCGCCCGTTTGGGAGTGTCTGGGAGGGTTTCTGTGAGTGGTTTGGGAGGGTTGCCGGGAAGGCTGGCTCTAGTCCGAGTACGAGGAGTCGAGCCTTCGATGACAACAACACAGCCGAGGTGGGCGGCGGAAACCGAGGTGATCCGCCGTCTGGAAGCCGAGTGGCATGAGATCGCCGGATCATCATGGTTGCGACGTCATCTCCAAACATGGGGTGCTGAGGACCCCCGCCTCCCCTTCGACGATGGCGACCAACTGGTCGCGGCTGCGCAGAGCCGGGAAGCTTCAAGTTGGGCGGAACGCGATCAGGTCCTGGCTGCGGTCTTGGAACGGTTCGAAGACGATCCTGTAGCGAGACGGGTTGCACTCCAGATCGTCCTCCCCCAGGTGAAGAGTCTGATCAATGGACTACGCGGCTGGGATGTGGAGGAGCGAGCAGCTCGTGTGGTCGCAGAAACAGTGGAAGTGTTGTCGTACTGTGCCGCCGAGCCGGCCGGTACACCACCAAGTTTTAGGGTGTTCGCCAATACACGACGCCGAGCCCTACGCGCGGCGATCCGACACCGCTCCGAGCCGCTGGTGCTGACCCCGGATCTCTCCAACGTCGACGACCCCGAGGCTCCAGAGGAGAGCGGCGATGAGCAACAACGATTGGACGACCTGGTGGAATGGGTTCGCGACAGGGGCCGACTGCGTGAAGAGACTGCTCGCCTCGTGGTCATGACCAGGGCAGGAGGAGTTTCGGTCAACGAGCTTGCGGCCATCACAGAGGTGAATCCTCAAACGATGAGACAACAGCGTCTCCGCGCCGAGAAGCAACTGCGCCACGGTCTCTCACTTACACGATGAACAACCAGAATTTCGGAGCAACACTTCGGACCGGTAGGACACTCCACCGTGTCGTGCCACGCAGAGATGACTATGAACCGTGTGCTCTTGCGCGCGTCGTCCCGGATCGCCTTGATGGAACATTGCGCCCA
>JBBDHT010000054.1:0-1343 GCA_040880765.1 Acidimicrobiia bacterium
GACTTCATCAAAGATGAAGACGGAGGTAACGACTTCGCCTCCGGCGAAGATCGTGCAGAAGACTTTGTAAAGGATCAGGGGGGTGAGTCCTGATGAAGGACCCACGCGACATAGTTCGCTACCCGATTGTCTCGGAGAAGTCCTATGACCTCATCGAGCACCTGAATACCTACACGTTCGAAGTCGATCCGCGTTCCAACAAGAGCGAGATCCGCGATGCCGTCGAGACCATCTTCGGTGTCAAAGTCGTCCGTGTGAACACAATGAATCGGAAGGGAAAGCGCAAGCGCCAGGGATACACCTTTGGCAAGCGCAAGGACACCAAGCGTGCCCTGGTCACCCTCGCCGATGGCAACTCAATCGATTTGTTCGGAGTCTGATATGGCGATCAAGAAGCGCAAGCCGACTTCTCCGGGCCGCCGGTTCCAGACGGTCTCGGACTTTGCCGAGATCACAACCGGCAACACGCCCGAGAAGTCGCTGATAGCGAAGAAAGGCGGCACCGGTGGGCGCAACGCTCACGGGCGCGTCACCTCGCGTCACCGCGGGGGTGGGCACAAGCAGCGATACCGGATCGTCGATTTCCGTCGCGACAAGGACGGTATCCCCGCCCGCGTCGCCACAGTCGAATACGACCCGAACCGCAACGCCCGCATCGCCCTGCTCAACTACGTCGACGGGGAGAAGCGTTACATCCTCGCCCCGGTGGGGTTGAAGGTCGACGACCGCGTCGAATCTGGCTCAGGCGCCGATATTCGCCCCGGAAATGCCCTTCCTTTGCGTAACATCCCAGCCGGTACGGTGGTTCACGCCATCGAGATGCAGCCGGGCGGAGGCGCCAAGCTGGGCCGGTCGGCTGGTTCGGCAGTCCAACTCATGTCCAAAGAAGGCAATCTGGCACTCATCCGGCTCCCTTCAGGTGAGGTGCGTCAGGTACCGCTCGACTGTCGGGCGACGGTTGGCCAGGTGGGCAACACCGAGGCTGAGTTGATCAAACTCGGCAAGGCGGGCAGGAACCGCTGGAAGGGTGTCCGTCCGCAGACCAGAGGTGTTGTCATGAACCCCGTCGACCACCCGCTCGGTGGTGGTGAGGGCAAGTCTTCGGGTGGTCGCCATCCCTCGAGCCCTTGGGGCAAGAAGGAAAGTCGCACCCGCAGCAAGAACAAAGCTTCCAGTAAGTACATCGTGCGCCGGCGCACCAAGAAGGGCAGACGCTGATGAATCCCGAATCTCGACCGCACACGCCGGCGCACGTTGTGCGCACTAAGAAAGGCAGGGGCTAATGGCTAGAAGCCTGAAAAAGGGACCTTTCGTCGACGACCATCTGTCCAACAAGGTCGACG
>JBBDHT010000054.1:1443-3198 GCA_040880765.1 Acidimicrobiia bacterium
AGAAGCCTGAAAAAGGGACCTTTCGTCGACGACCATCTGTCCAACAAGGTCGACGAACTCAACAAATCAGGGAGCAAGCGCGTCATCAGGACCTGGTCGCGCCGCTCCACGGTCATCCCGGAGATGATCGGGCACACGATTGCCGTTCACGATGGCCGCAAGCACGTCCCGGTCTACATCACCGAGTCGATGGTCGGCCACAAGCTGGGTGAGTTCGCGCCCACCCGGACCTTCCGCGGGCATGCGGAGAGGGCGGCGAAGCGGTCATGAAAGTCAAAGCCCACGCCCGCTATATCCGCGAGTCGCCCTACAAGGTGCGCCGGGTCCTCGACCTCGTACGCGGCCTCCCTGTCGAAGAGGCCGAGCACGTCCTCCGTCTCACCTCGCGGGGAGCGACCACCAGTGTCGCGAAGGTCCTGCGCTCTGCCGTCGCCAATGCCGAGCACAACCATGCCCTCGACGCTGCCGAGCTTTTCGTCGCCGAGGCTTATGCCAACGAAGGGCCGACGCTGAAGCGGTACCGGCCCCGCGCCCGTGGCCGCGCCACCCAGATCAAGAAGCGAATGAGCCACATCACAATTGTCCTGGCCGACCGGGAAGAGGAGGCCAGCTAATGGGCCAGAAAGTACATCCATACTCATTCCGTCTCGGGATCACCACCGACTGGAAGTCGAAGTGGTTCTCGAAGAAGGATTATGTCGAGTTCGTCAACCAGGATTGGCAGATCCGTGACTTCCTTCGCAATGACCTGGTTCGGGGCGCCGTCTCGCGCATCGACATCGAGCGCACCCGTGACCGGCTCATCGTGGACATCCACACTGCCCGGCCCGGTGTTGTCATCGGTCGTAAGGGCTCGGAGGCCGAGCGTCTCCGTGGCGAATTGGAGAAGATGGCCGGCCGAAGGGTCAAGCTCAACATCAACGAGGTGAAGGATCCCGACCTCGATGCAGCCCTGCTCGCCAGGGGCATCGCTGACCAACTCGAGAACCGAATTGCTTTCCGTCGTGCCATGAAACGCGCCGTGCAGTCCGCACTCAAAGCGGGGGCCGAAGGTGTCCGGGTCGAGTGTAAGGGACGTCTCGGTGGCGCCGACATGGGTCGCCGAGAGTGGTACCGCGAAGGGCGCGTGCCGTTGCACACTCTCCGGGCCGACATCGACTACGGCACCGCGACCGCTCGCACCACGGTGGGTGCGATCGGGGTCAAGGTCTGGGTCTACCGGGGCGAGGTCGTTATCAGCGGCATCCCCTCGGGTGAAAAGATCGCGGCAGAAGCCGATCTGGCCACGGGCGGGCCGCGCCGCACCCGCAAGAGCATCAAGTCCCGCGCCGAAGAGGCAGCCGGGGCGGGTGCCAAACCCCGTCTCATCGAGGCGGGAGGCGGTAAGCGTCTCGTCGAGTCGACCGACCCGAAAGAGGCCAGCCGGCGTGTCATCGAGGCAGGAGGAGGGCGTCGCCCCACTCCCGCCGAGGCAAAGATCCAGTACGAAAGCGAACGCGAAGACATCGCCTCTTCGGCTAGCGCCGAAGAGGTTGCAGAAGCTAAAGCTTCTGCTGCTCCCGACACCGGGGAAGCGACCACAGAGATCAAGGAAGAAGAGACATCACGCGTCCAAGAGCATGCGGCTTCGGCTGACGCTGCGCCATCTGACGATGGCGTTGCAGAAGCTGAGGCTTCTGCCTCTGCAGAGTCGTTGGCTGAAGGAACAGAGAACCAGGTTGAGGAGACCGCGGCACCTGAGGTTGCCGCGGCCCC
>JBBDHT010000055.1:0-3196 GCA_040880765.1 Acidimicrobiia bacterium
GTGGTGATGCCTGGTCGTCAAGATGGGTGACATGTATTTGTTCAACGGGCTCCTACCTAGACCCAATCCTCGAGTCGGCGCCAGATCAGTCTGTTGGTGACGGTCTCGCCCCGGCTCGATGTGCTGGCCGCCGCCAGGATGAGATCGGTGCCGCCATTGTTGTTGGGGGCCCACTCCATCTCGCGAACCTGGTCGGTCCCAATCCAGTTGGGGAACAGGCTCATCTCGACCGAATGGACCACAGTCGACCCTTCCAGCCGGTAGGTCCCCGCGTAGTTCAGGTAGCCGGCTGCAGCCGCGGCCCGCTCAGATTCCGGCGCGGCGGCGAGAGTATCACCGTCGACGGGGGGACGATCGACCCGCATCAGCGTGCCCCACATCCGCCCATCCTCGGTATAGGTGATCAGGCCGGTGGTCTCTCCACCGAATGGTGTCACCGGTTTGTCGTCGATAGCGGCAGTCCAATCCACCAGCTTCCAGGTTCCGACGATGTCACAGGCCACTAAAAGACCAGCGCTCTCGCTGTGTCGACGCGGGGGTCGGCCGCTGCTCTCACCTCATCCGAGCGCCGGTCGACGATCGACATCGGTCCCCAACCTGGTTGGAGCGAATCCTTGGTCATCACGTGATGGCCTCGTTCGGTGAGGGCCTGTTCGACACCGGTGCCCGGCTCGAGTGAGACCGCGGACCTGTCTCCCGGGCCGTATTCGGTCATTGACCAGCGCGGGGCGGCCTGCGCCGGTTCGAGCGCGGCGCCGCCGACGATCGCTCGCGCCGCCAGTTGGGCGACCAGTTGAGGTTGGATGGCGCCACCCCGGGTGCCGAGAAGCCATGAAGTCTTGTTGCCCCTGGTCCACAAGGTGGGAGAGAGGGTGTGCGCCGGGCGCTTTCCCGGGGCCAGTTCGTTGGGGTGGCCCGGCTCGAGGTTGAACCCCCTGCCCCGGTCCTGGAGCAGGAAGCCTGACCGTGCTGCACCAAACGGAGAGCCGGTCCCGTAGTAGTTCGAGTTGATGATCGACACCGAAAGCCCCTTGCCGTCGGTGACACACATATACGCAGTCCCCGATGCTGTACCGGGCCGGGTGGGCCAGGTTCCCGCCCGCTGACGGGAGATCCTCGCGACGACCCGGTCGAAGCTCTCCTCCGAAACCAGTTCTTCGGGTGACCGGGGGGCTGTTCGCGGGTCGGCGACCAGATCATCTCGTTCCCATGCGAGCGATCGGTGCGCTTCGATCATCAAGTGCCACCACAGCGGGTCGGTGGGGTCGGCCGGCGGGTCGAGGCGAAGAAACACCGCGAGCGTCGACGGGCCGAGATAACCGGCTGAGTTGGGCGGGATGGTCCATGCCGTATCGTCGCCGATATCCACTCTGATCGGTTCGATCCATTCGTGCTGGGGCGCGTCGAGGTCTTCCGACAGCACGTAAGGGGCGAGGGCAGCGACGATGTCCCCTCCAGCGATCCCTCGGTAGAAGCCATCACGGCCTCCCTCGGCGATGTGGCGCAGCGTGCGGGCCAGGTCGCCCCGGGTGACGATCTGGCCCGGTTCTACGGGATTCCCGTCGGGATAAAACCCTGATACTGCAGGGTTTTCGGCATACACCGCTCTGGTCGCGGTGAACGCCCGGGACTGTTCGTTTGATACGGAGAACCCTTCTTCTGCAAGGGTGATCGCGGGTTCCAGGCAGGCTGCGAGGGGCAGGGAGCCGAGCCGGTCAGCCAGCGCCGTAAGGCCGTCGACACAGCCGGGGATGGTGACGGCGAGCGGGTGATCCGGGGGCATCTCCCGGTGTCCGGCATCGCGCAATGCTGCGGCAGTGGCCGCTGAGCCCGAGCGGCCCGAAGCGTTTAGTGCTACGGGCTTCTCATCTCCTTGAGAGTGGATTAGGGCGAAAAGGTCTCCGCCCACCCCGCAGGTCTCCGGGGCGACCACCCCCTGGGCTGCCACGACTGCGATGGCGGCGTCGACGGCGTTGCCGCCATTGATGAGAATATGCCGGCCGGCCTCAGCCGACAGGTGGTGGGGACTGACAACTGCAGCTGTGCTCAGGGGACCCTCAGGTCGGGGAGGAGGCGGTTGAGAGCGTCGAGCACGGCGCGAACCACAGCCCGGGCTTCGTCGTCCTCGACGATCGCCGACCCGATCAGCATCCGCTCGGTGGCATCGGTCACGAGGACGATCTGGGCGACTGCGACGTGGTGCCCGCCCAGCAGGGGAACGTCCATGGAGCTGACGGCAAGAGCAGCTGACGGATGGATCCCCTGGCGAAGGGCGTCGATTGTTGCTTCGGCGATCTGTCGCGACCTGGTGGCTGCCGAGGCGGCCCCGCCCGAGGTGCCTTTGAAGATGCTGTCATTCCAGCGCAGGCTCACCACGACCTCGGCTCTCGATCCGTCGAGTGTCTCCCCGATGTCCACTAGCGCCGGTCGGAGGCCACCGTCGAGGTCGCCGTCGGCAAGTTGGACTATCGAGACAACACGGCGGTCGATGTCCTCACCGAACAGGGCGTGCCCCAACGACTGCACGTCGCGAACCAGTTGCTTGGGTGGTTTGGTCTTTCTGGCGAGAACGTGGATCTCTTCGATCGCTCCGTTGGCGGTAACCACACGGACCGCTTCGACCCCTTCGATCCGGCCGATCTTCTCCTGGAGGGCGACAGTGTCCACGTGGGCAGAGTACCCGTCTCCTCACCGGTTAACGAACAACCTGGCGATATTCCTCCTGGTGGGAGGATGCTGCTCTTGTAACCCTCCGGCGAGCTGTCTAGATTTATGCGTGCTGGGAGCTTTTTCCGTGGCGGTTAGTGGGAAGTGTGATCGAGAGATTGCCTGTTCCGCACCCGGCGGGCGAAGTCAGGGGCCTTTTTTGACATGTTAAAAGGTTCCCGAGAAATCGGGAGCAGAGTGGGCAAGCAACGGTGTCGAACACGACAGCAAGCAAATAGACCCTCATCAAACTTAGCGGAGCGGATCTCTGTCGCCAGCCCCCAAGGTCGGCGAAATAACAAACCGTAGGTGAGCGTCCCGAGCATGAACAACCGTTCCGACGCTGTGAGGTCGCTAGCCGAAGGAGAACCCTTGGCCACGGCCTCATCACGTATCGGCTGAGTTAATTGACACCGTCTTGCCCCTCTCATCAGCCAACATGTCCCACCTGACCATGGGAAACAGACTCAAAAAGCGGTACGGGGGATGG
>JBBDHT010000056.1:0-19685 GCA_040880765.1 Acidimicrobiia bacterium
GTGGCTACCCCTGGCTGAAGGGCATCGAAGCCCTCCTCCTCGAGTGCCGAAACGAGGTCAGCCAAACCGTCCTGACCGACCAGGGCGAGCACCGACGGGCCGGCGCCCGACCGGGCTGCGTGAAAGGCTCCGGCGCTGCGGGCGATCCGGATCATCCGCTCAACCTCAGGTGAGAGATCCGCACGGACCGATTCGTGGATCTCGTCGCCGTGGGCTGAGGAGAGTAGTTCAGGGTCGGCGGTGATCAACCCCGCTGTCAGTGCGGCCACTCGGGCAAGGCTCCGGACGGTGACGTCGCGAGAAAAGCTCGCCGCAACTGCCGAACGGGCCGTCTTGGTCGAGAGCCGGCTCGGCGGAACTGCGACCACCGGGTGCAGTGAAGGATGGATCGGCAATCGGACAGGCATTCCTTCGGCCGGCACCAAGATCAAACCGCCGTACACAGCGGCCGCGACGTTGTCGTCATGACCTTCGAGGTCGGCGGCCACCCGGAAGACATGGTCGGGATTGGGCTCACCGTCTGTAGCGCGCAATGCGGCCGCCACACCCGACACGAAGGCGGCCGAAGAGGAACCGAGGCCTTTGCCGATGGGTATGGCATTGTCGACCGTAAGGCGCAGAGGGTTCTCGTCGCCCACCGCCATCCGGGCCGCGATCAGCACCGCGTCCGACTCGGATCCGGCCGGGCGGTGTGAGCCGATATGGTCGACAGCCCAGGTATCTGAGGGCTCTGCCTTGACCACGCACCGCAGCTCCAGGGCGAGCGCCATCGAGTCGAAGGCAGGCCCGAGGTTGGCGCTGCTAGCGGGAGCGGAGGCTGTTGCCTGTGAAGTCACGGTTGGAGCCTATCCACCATTAGCGTTTTATCCGTGGCCGAACTGCTTGGTATCGACGACCTCCTCCCCGAACTAATCATCGGGCTCGGCCTGGCCCTGCTCATCGGAAACGGGCTCGCCTGGTGGAAGAACCGCCGGGGACAAACCCCGGAAGGTGTCGAGGAAGCCGCCTATCGACCGGGACGGGTCCGCTTCCTCATGGGTGTCGGCGTGCTGATGACGATCTGGGGGGTGATCAGCCTTGTCCGCTGAACGCCTGCGTTTCGCCTTCGAATTGGCTCCGACCTTTTGGTACTCTGGGAGCAACCTGCGGGTGTAGTTCAATGGTAGAACTTCAGCTTCCCAAGCTGAGAGCGAGGGTTCGATTCCCTTCACCCGCTCCAGCAAAAGTCCAGTTCTGAAGTCCAGACGCTGAATCGCTACGGGGCTCCGTGCCTACGGTGAGGTCACGAGCGGGCGATATCAGGCGCGCTCGCGCACATCCTGGCCGAGTTCGAATCGATCGAGCTGCGCAAGATCACACCAGCCGTCGTCCGGGGCATGGCATGGGCGACTGGCGAAATCGGGCCTGCACCGAACACCGTGGCCGAGGTGTACCGACCGTTCGAACCATGCTGGGCAGCGCCATCGAAGACAGATTGCTCCGGGCGAAGCCCGTGCACATCAAGGGTGCGGCCGTTGAGCGATCGGTCGAACGACCCGAGCTCGACTGGACGACGTGCAACGCATCGCCGCCGTCCGTCCGCGGTTCCATGCGCTGGCGTGAGTCGGAGCCATCTCGGGCTCCGGTTCGGTGAGCTGACCGGTTTCACCCGTCGTCATGCCAACCTCTCCCATCTCTCGGAGAATCTGTCCGCCCATTTACTCCGTCGGCTGGTCCTCAGGACCTGCAGGATGTGTCTTGGGTTGTTTCGGTGGAGAGATTCGCCTGGGCGAGACGAACCATCTCAGTGACCGAACGTGGCGGCCCCCGGGGATTGAAGAGTCGCTTGGGCTACAGCGCTGAGCGGGGATCGGGCCAGTGCTTGGCGTCGAGGAGCTTCTTTAGGTTGCGTTTGGCTCGATGCTCGGTGCGCGCTCGAAGGAGCACGTCGTGGAACCGCTCCGGCTCGTCGGCCGCAGCCGCGAGCCGTTCGATTCGCGCCATGAGTTCGACGGCGTTCTTGTAGGCGTGGTTCTTCTTCTGGCCGATGAGCGCGAATACCTCGGGCTCGTAGACGTCGATCGCATCACCCGGGTGATCGACCTCGCGCGCCCGGGCCAACGTCATTAGCTTGCGCCCATCGCAGCCGTATTCCCGAGAGAGGTCCCAGGCTCCATCGGTGTCGCCCTCGAACATCAACACGTCGATAAGCGCGTCGGAAGGACGACTCCCGAACCGATGCGATTCCCCAACCTGTGTCGCCAACTTCTCGCGCATCACCTCGATGCAGCGGGCGCGCCACTCATCGCGGGCATCCGCCACCTCATCGAGCAGCCGGCGATACGACACCAACGACGGAGCCGCAACGAAGGCATCCCAGAAGAGCTGGACGGAGGCGTCGACCTCGCCCTCCGATCGCAGGAGTTCGCCGAGGAAGTCCCGGAGTCCGGTGAGCTGCCGGAATCGGTCGGCATGGTTAGCGAGGCCCCGCCGGGCCCAGTCGATAGCCTCGTCGACGCGGTCCGCAGCCGCCAGTATCCGTGCCACCTCCAGGTAATCGTCGGGCAGACGCAGGTCGTGCTGCTTGACCTCGATGAGGGCATCGGGGTCACCGGTGCCGAGCGCCCAGCCGATCATCGCGTTGCGCAACGCGAAGTCCCGGATCCACGTCCGGTCATCGTCATCATCAGGATCATCGGCACCGAGTTCGACCCAGGCGGGCTCGAGTCTGCGCCGGTATTCGGCCAGGCCTTCATCGCCCAGCACCTCGGCGTAGGTCGCCGCTGCTCGGTGGAAGCCATCGAGCTCGGAGGTCAGCTCCAGCTCGACGAGGCGGCGAGCGAGCGCCACCGGATCGGAGCGGGCCGATTCGCAGGCGGTGAGATGTAGCTCGCTCAGCCGATAGGAGATGTCGGTCAGCCAGCCGTCGGAGTCGTCGATGTACTGGACTGCTGCATCGGCGCGTCGGTGCGCGTGCTCTGCCAGCAGCACAACAGCGGCGGCGTGGCCCGCCTCACACAACTCCGTCAGGGCATCGATGACCTCGCCGGCATCGCCCGCCCATCCGGCCGCCTCATGGTACGACACGAAGTCGCCGTAAGGGGCGAACGCGCCGTCGATGCGGCGCTTCCAGGTCTCGATGGAGGGGCCATCGCCGGCCGCAGCCTGCGCCTCGGCCACGAGACGCTCCCGGAGTCGCCAGTCGTCGGCAGCCTGGGCCAGAACGAGCTCGACCAGCCGTGCCTGATCCAAACCCGACACGTATCCGACGAGATCGGTCTCACCACCATCGGCCGCCGGTGGTCCCGCAGGAGCCACCCGCAGCCTGGGCACCTCCGGATCGGCCATCTCCAGCGCTACGGCCACGGCGTGCTTGCAGAACGACCCGTCCTCGGCCACCGGGCAGTCACACGACCATGCGGGCTCCTCTCCCTCGGACCACAGCTCGACTCGGTACGGCATGGTGCCCCGCACCACCGCCGTGACTCTGTTGGCGGACGCCTCGGTGGCCTCCACCCGGTTGTCGGACTGATATCCAAGTCCACGGGCATAGGCGCGGTGGCCGGCCAACTCCATCACGACGGCAAGATCGAACACTTCGGGCAATCCACTCACAACCCCATCATCGCAGACGAACCGATGTCACCGCCGCTGCGTAGTCTTCGGTCATGAATCCTGCTCGCCAGCGAGGCCGCACCACCGTCAGGCACCCAACCGAAGCCGTGAGCGAAGTCTGTATGCATCTCCAGCGTTTGCGAGGGCCCACCGCCGGGTAAGACAACATCATGGGACTTTTTGGCTTCACTGTGAAGAACTCGTTCAGGATCGCAAGGAGGCTCCCGGCAGTGGCTACTGCTGCCGCAGCCGGATGGCTCGGCTACTCCGCTTTCAAGAAGCGGGAAGCTCCACCCCTGCCCTCGCCCTTCCCATCCGACCTCGAACTCGTGCCCGATCTTGCAGTTGGATCCATCGCCGTTCACCGATCGAAAGTCGGAGCTGCCGAAGACGCCACACCTGTTCTTCTGGTCCATTCGGTGAATGCCGCTGCATCCTCGTACGAGATGGCACCACTATTCCAGAGGATCGAGCGCGACCGACCGGTCGCGGCCGTCGACCTCCCCGGATTCGGCCACTCCGATCGACCCGACATCGCCTACACGCCTGACCTGATGGCGGGTGCCCTCGCCACCGTCCTGGGCACGTATGATCGGCCCGTCCATGTGGTGGCACTGTCTCTCGGGTCCGAGTTCGCAGCACGCGCCGCTCTGATCCGCCCCGACCGGGTTCGATCTCTCACCTTCATCTCCCCTACCGGTATGGGACGCAAGAGCAGAGTCGACGAGGTGGACAGGTCGCCTTTTGACAGTGTCCTCTCGATTTCGTTGCTCGGACAGGCGGTATTCGACCTGCTCATCACCGACCCTTCGATCCGCTACTTCCTCGACAAGAGTTTCACCGGCGAAGCAGACCCGGGCCTTGCCGTGTTCGCCGGTCTCAGCGCCCGTCAGCCAGGAGCCAGGTACGCTCCCCTCGCTTTCGTTCGAGGACGCCTCTTCACCCCAGACGCCTTGAGCCGGGTGTACGAGCCAC
Source organism: Acidimicrobiia bacterium (assembly GCA_040880765.1). GTDB lineage: Bacteria > Actinomycetota > Acidimicrobiia > Spongiisociales > ZC4RG35 > MA-ANB-1. The sequence continues at coordinate 4,570 of JBBDHT010000056.1, forward strand.
TTCTGGTGCCGTCTCTGGTCATCTACGACGAGGATCCCTACACCGATTTTGCCGACCTTCCCGGGTTCACCGCAGGTGGCGACGGCTTGCGTCACGCCGAACGCATCCCGGGTACGCGAGGATTGCCCCATTTCGAGAGACCCGACCAGACCCTTGATGCCATGGAACGCTTCTGGAAGGATGTCGACTCGAGGTAGTCGGCACCGTTATTCGCTTCCGAGGCTTCTACTATCTCCCTCTAACGTGAGGAGATCCAGTTGATTTACTCGGATCGGACGATCAAAGAATCTATTTCGTCCGGCAAGATCGCCATCGAGCCCTATGAGCCCAGCTATGTCCAACCGTCGTCGGTGGACCTCAGGGTCGGTAACGGCTTCCGGGTATTTGTCAACCACCGCTACTCCGAAATCGACCCGCGCGCCCCTCAAGCCGACCTGACCCAGCTGGTCGAGGTCGGAGCCGACGAGCCGTTCATGCTCCACCCCGGCGAGTTCGTACTCGGCTCGACTCTGGAACGGGTGAGGCTCGGTGTCGATGTGGTCGCCCGGCTCGAGGGGAAGTCGTCGTTGGGCCGACTTGGGCTCCTCATCCATTCCACTGCCGGGTTCATCGACCCCGGTTTCGAGGGACACATCACTCTTGAGCTGTCCAATGTGGCCACACTGCCGATCGCGATCTATGCAGGTATGAAGATCGGCCAGATCAGCTTCTACCAGATGACCACCGCCGCCGAGTATCCCTACGGTTCGCCAGAGCTGGGCTCCAAGTACCAGGGCCAGAGCGGTCCCACCGCGAGCCGGTCACACCGCGATTTCGGCACATCGGATGACTAGCGCGGACGGGTGAATCTGAAAATGGGCTAAAGCCTATGGACAACCGGGGCGGGTTTCCCCGATACTCGTAGCAAGTACATGCTCCCCAATACGAGTCCCCCTCGTGGAGTCCCCCAGCTCTCGGGTTGGCAGTACCCCTCCAGCGGCAGCCCTCACGGGTTGCCGCCTGCCACAAACCTCCCGGAGCCTGTTGACGCCCCTTAAGTGACGTCCCGGCCGAGGTTGGCGAAGCGGGTGAACTCCGGCTGGAAAGTGAGCCTCACCGGCCCGGTGGAACCTGCACGGTGCTTGGCGACGATGACCTCGGCGATGCCCCTGTTCTCGTGGTTCTCGGGGTTGTAGTACTCATCGCGGTAGATGAACATCACTACGTCAGCGTCCTGTTCGATCGATCCCGACTCTCGGAGATCGGCAAGACGGGGGCGCTTGTCCTCCCTCGACTCCAACGACCGGTTGAGCTGGGACACCGCTATCACCGGCACATCGAGCTCACGGGCCAGGTTCTTCAGGTTCCGGCTGATCTGGGCGATCTCCTGCTGGCGGTTCTCCCGACCCGAGGCCTCCATCAGCTGGATGTAGTCGACGACGATCAGGGAAAGGCCCCGCTTCCGCTTCAACCTGCGGCACTTTGCCCTGATGTCGGTGACGGTGACGATCGGGGAGTCGTCGATGTAGATAGGCGCTTGGTACATCTTTCCCGCGGCGTCGACGACCTTCTGCCATAGCGGGCCGAGCTGGCCCGAGCGGAGCTTCATCGAGTCGACCTTTCCGACCGAGGAGAGGATGCGTTGCACGATCTCTTCTTTTGACATTTCCAACGAGAAGATGGCCACCGCTTCTCCCGTCATGGCGGCGTTGGTGGCGATGTTCATCGTCAACGAGCTCTTTCCCATGGCGGGGCGAGCTGCGATCACGATGAGATTTGCAGGCTGCATCCCTGCCAGCTTCTTGTCCAGGTCGATGAACCCGGTGGCGAGCCCGGTGAGCTCGCTCCCCTGCTGTTCCAGCAACTCCATGTGCTCGAGCACCGCGTTGAACATGGGCCCGACCTCGAGCAGGGTCTGCGAGGTGCGTTTCTCGGCGACGGAGAGCACCGCCTGTTCGGACCGGTCGAGCACATTGATGATCTCTTCGTCGATATTGAAGGCGAAATCAGTGATTGCCGACCCGGCGCGGATCAGTTCGCGTCGTTTGGCGTGCTCTTCGACGATTCCGGCGTAGTAGACGATGTTGGAGGTGGAGGGGACGATGTCGACGAGGCGGGTCAGGTACTGAACGCCGCCGATCTTCTCCAGTTCACCGTGGCGCCGCAGTTCCTCCGAAACCGTCACCACGTCAATCGCCTGGCTGGTGTCGAAGAGAATTCGGATCGCCTCGAAGATTGCCTGGTGGGCCGGGATGTAAAAGTCCTCAGGACGGAGCTGATCCATCACATCGTTGACGGCGTCCTCGGACAGGAGCACAGCACCAATAACGGACTCCTCAGCTTCGCGGGAGTGTGGCGGGTTGCGGTAACCCGGTCTCAGCTGCCTCTCGTCAGATGTCATCGTCATATTCGTCCTCTACTACAAGATGCCACCCGCCTGGGACAGAATCGACAGCACAGAGGTCCTGGCGCGTAGGACCCCGCCGTTCTGGGGAAGGAGAAACTGCTCAGCGGGGGGAAGTAACAACGAACTTAGGGCGCGCTGGCCGGGTTACCAACCTGAGACGCTACATGTTTTTCGCGAGCGGAGGAAACATTGAAACCCGCGAGAACATGCACTGTTTTCGCGGGTTTTACCGATCTCAGGCCGAACTCTGTGCCCCAAGTATCACTATTGAGACGCCGAGCCTTAGGAACGCGTCTTAGGCCGGGATGATATCGAGTGTCACCGGGAACTGGACTTCGGGGTGGAGGTTGACGTGGACCTCGTGGAGTCCGATCGCTTTGATCGGCTTCGGTATTTCGACATTCTTCTTTTCGATGTCGACCCCGGCGAAACGGCGGATACCCTCCACCACGTCGGCAACGGAGACCGAGCCGTACAACTGGCCCTCGTCGCCAGCCTGGGCGGCGAGCACGACCCTGGTCCCCACCAACTGGGTGGCGATGTTCTCGGCCATGTCCTTCGCCCGTTTCTCGGCCTCTACCCGGGCGGCCCGTACCGACTCGGCATGCTGGAGAGCAGCCTCGCTCGCTTTTACCGCCTTCTTCCTGGGCAACAAGAAGTTGCGGCCGTAGCCGTCACTGACATCGACCACATCACCGCGCTTGCCCAGCTCGGCCACGTCGGCGGTAAGTATCAGCTTCATCGCGTTGAGATGTATGGCAGCAGGGCCATCTCGCGGGCGTTCTTGATCGCCACAGCGACCTCCCGCTGGTGCCGCGGGCAGTTGCCCGAAACCCGGCGACCGCGGATCTTGGCCCGATCCGAAAGGTACTTACGCAGAACGGCGGTGTCTTTCCAGTCGATCACCAGTGACCTGTCCTGACAAAAGGCACAGGGCTTGGTGCGCATGCGGCGGGTGTCTGGCGCGCGTCGCCGGCCCTTTGCCGCCTTTCTGTCGCTGCTATTGCTCTTACGTCCCATTCTTCAAACTCCTTTAGAACGGCGCCTCGTCGGGGCCGTAGTCGTCACGCGCGACAGGCGCCGGCGGCACACTCTTGGTGGCGCCGCCGCCACCGAAGTCTCCGTCGGAGCGCTGGGTCTTGTTGACCGTCGCTGTGGCCCAACGAAGTGATGGCCCGATTTCATCGATCCTGACCTCGACCGCCTCCCGTTTCTCTCCATCGTTGGTTTCCCACGTTCGTTGGTTAAGACGTCCCGAAAGAATCACCCGTGTTCCTTTTTGCAGGGACTCGGCGGCCGACTCTGCTTGCTCGCTCCAAACCGTTCCGTAGAAAAAGTCGGTGTCTTCTTGCCATTCACCGTCCCTCATCCACCGCCGATTGACTGCGACTCCAATCCGAGCCATCGCCGTGCCGTTAGGCAGGAATCGCAGTTCGGGATCCATGGTCAGATTTCCGATAAGTGTGACATTGTTCGACATTGAGATCTCCTCTGATCACATCCACCAACGATCATGCCGCGTCGGTGTGACGGAATCCAGTCAGTTGTTCTTGCCCACGATCTTGTGGCGTACGATTTCGTCGGAAAGGGTCAACATCCGATCAACGGTGTGCACGGCGTCAGCTTCGCCCTGGAAGTTGACCACCGTGTAGTAACCCTCGGTGATGTGGTCGATCTCGTAGGCGAAGCGGCGCTTCCCCCAGAGATCGCTCCCCGTGACCGAGCAGCCGGCACTGGACAGGGCAGCTTCGAGTTCCCCGACCTTGCCTTGGATTTCACTCTCGGCAAACTCTGGCCGGTGAATCGTCATCAGTTCATAGTCGCGCATTTGACCTCCTGTGGACATCCGTAACTTGGAAGGCCCCACCTACATGATGGAGCAGGGGTGTTGCACCCGACCGCGCGTGCGTCGAGGCATCGCCCAGTCTAACCGCCGCCGCCATGAATCCACATTCGAAGAACCGGCGGCCACAACCAGACAGGACCGGACCTAATCGGCGATCACGATGTCACCGACCGAGAAGTCGTAGCGGCCCAGCTCGGTCTCGAGGACCCGGAGCACCGGTTCCGGTGACGGATACGAAGGGCACGGCTCAGCGTCGCAGGGCTCCATCTCTGACGTACCCACGATTATCCCCCCGGAGTCGATGAACCAGATGTCGAGGGAGATCAGTGTGTCCCTCATCCCGTAAGTGACCGGCCCGTCGGCATCGTGAATGAACAACATGCCGTCCAATCCGCCCAGGTCAACGGCCTGCCGCAGCCCCTGGGAGCGCTCCGCTGAGGTGTCCGCCACCGCAACCGTCAGTCTCTCGTCGCCAACCAGCACGCTGGCGGTATCGCCATCGAAGAAGGGGCTCGCAACGACCCCGGTCGTAGTGTCCACTGCTGAAGTCGATTTGAGCTGGTCCGCCTCCCCACCACAGGAGACCGCCACCAGGATTGCGCCGGCCAGGCAGATCAGTCGGACTGTGGGCTCCGCAAAAGCTCGGCGGCCACCTCGTCGGTGACGTGGTAGCTCTCATCGTCGCCTGGAAACGCACCTGACCCGACATCGGCGACAAAGCGCTCCAATGCGTCGACGGCATCGTCGGCGAGGCTTGCGTAATTCCGGACGAACTTCGGATAGCGGCCAGAACCGAGGCCGAGCACATCATGGAAGACGAGAACCTGCCCGTCGGTGTGAGGGCCGGCGCCGATGCCGATCGTCGGGGCATCGACTTCTTTGGTGATGATCTCCCCGAGCACGTCGGGAACGCCCTCGATGACAATCGAGAAGCACCCAGCCTCCGACAGGGCACGGGCGTCGGCGATCAGGCCCCGAGCCACGTCCACGACCTTTCCCTGTACCTTGAAACCACCCATCCGGTGCACCGACTGCGGGGTGAGGCCAACATGGCCCATTACCGGGATCTCAGCATCGAGGATCGCCTCCACCATCGGGATCCTCTTGACCCCTCCTTCGAGCTTGACCGCCTCGGCACCACCCTCTCTGACCAGGCGCCCGGCATTGCGCACCGACTCCTCGGGAGATATGTGGAAACTGAGCCATGGCATGTCGGTCACTACCAGGGCCGACGGTTTGGCCCGCTTCACTGCCCTGGTGTGGAGGATCATGTCGTCGATGTCGACACCGAGGGTGTCGTCCATCCCATGGACCACGTTTGCCACAGAGTCGCCAATGAGAATGATGTCGACTTCGGCACGATTGGCAATGACCGCAGAGGGATAGTCGTATGCGGTGACCATTGAAATCTTGGGACCACCCTTGCGGTCCCTGATCAGTGGGGCTGTGACCTTGTCCGACATCGGGGTAATGGTACCGCGAGAAGCAGGTATTGACCTCAGTGGGGTCGTCTTCCCACCGTTCCGTGTCGATTTGGAACACCACCCCATCACGAAAACCGACACAGAACGGATAGACGAAGGTACTCGCCTCCTTCCGTGTCGATTTGGAACACCACCCCATCACGAAAACCGACACAGAACGGTCTGAGCACTGTCCTTCCGTTTCAGCCCTTGCTGTTGATCAACGCCATCAGGTCGTCGAAGTCGTCGAGGTCGAGCGACTGTGGCCCATCACTCAGTGCCTCCGCCGGATTCGGGTGGACCTCCACCATCAGTCCGTGTGCTCCCACCGCCTGACCGGCCAACGCCAGCGGCATCACCAGGCTGCGGTCACCGGCGGCATGTGACGGGTCGATGATGACCGGGAGGTGCGTCCGCTGCTTGAGGACGGGCACCGCCGCCACATCGAGGGTATTGCGCGTCGATGTCTCGAAGGTGCGGATCCCGCGTTCACACAAGAACACCTGCTGGTTCCCCGCGTCGAGGATGTATTCGGCGGCCTGCAACCACTCATCGAGCGATGCGCTCATCCCCCGTTTGAGCATCACCGGCCGCGACGAACGGCCTGCCTCGGAGAGCAGCGTGAAGTTCTGCATGTTCCGGGCACCGATTTGCAGGATGTCGGCGGTTTCCGACATGCGTTCGACGTGCTCGGGTGCCATTACCTCGGTGACGATGGGCATGCCGTGGACGCGCCCCGCCTCGACGAGCATCTCGAGACCCTCGAATCCGAGTCCCTGGAAGCTGTATGGCGAAGATCTCGGCTTGAAACAGCCGCCACGGAGGATGTTCGCACCGGCCGCCTTTGCCCCGGCCGCCGCCGCCATCACCTGTTCGAACGACTCGACCGCGCACGGACCGGCGATTACGACGAATTCGTCGCCGCCGATCTTCACCCCACCCACGTCGATAATCGTGGTCTCCTCCTTCTGGGCCCTGCTCGCCAACCGGTAGCCCGAAGCGGTCACCGGAGAAGCAGCCGCCTTGGCACCGGCCGGTTTCACCCTGGCGCGATCACCGTCCGGTGTCAGGTTGAGATCCCGCTTTTGGGGGCGGAGGTCCTGGGACGGGTAGCTTCCGAGTACCCGCACGAACTTGGCATTTTTCCTCACCCCGTCGAGAGCGAGTTGGACGTGCGGCGAGGAGACATTGCCATCGAAGTCGACGTAGAACAGCTCCTCCCATGGGTTGTCGATTGTCGGCCGCGACTCGAGTTTCACCAGCGGAATGTCCTGCTCTTTGAACCGGGCGAGGACTTCCATCAGTGCTCCCGGGGCGTTGCCCACTGCCAGCACCAGCGATGTCTTCGAAGGGATTTGGGGGTCGACAGAAATCGGCTCTCGCGCCACCACCAGGAACCTGGTGTAGTTCTCCTTGCGGTTTCCGATCGCCCGCTTCAGCACCTTCAGCCCGAAGCGGCGCGCTGCCTCCTCGCTGGCGATCGCAGCAATCGTCGGATCGCCTATCGACTTGATCCGACGGCCCGACATGGCGGTGTCGCCGAAGAAGACGACTTCGACGTCGGGGAGCTCTCCGAGGAAGTCGGAGCACTGGGTGACAGCCTGGGGGTGGCCGTAGATGCTCTTGATTGTGTCCAGAGAGGAGTCCTCGGTCCCCAGCAGGCAATGCTGCACCCTGTACTTGACCTCTCCGATGACGGAGAGGCGGGAGTGGAGCAGCACGTCGTATACCTCAGCGATGCCCCCGGAGGTGGTGTTCTCCACCGGCAACATTGCGACATCGGCGCGACCCTGTTCCACGGCGTTGGCCACATCGGCGAAGCGGGTGCATGCAAGAAGCGAGATCTCCACCGGCTTGTCACGGAAGAACTGTTCGGCGGCGAGCTGGCTGTAGGAGCCTTCGATTCCCTGAAGTGCGACGACTGCGGTCGAGCCACCTCCATTGAGCAGGCCCTGGAAGTGGTCGTGCTGCAGGCTGACCGAATCGGCGATGATCTGCTCCCAGATCCTGACCACAAGCCCGGGGTCGAGGTCGTGGTCCCTGGCGGCTTCGACCCTCTTGGTCAGGAGCGAATTCTCCCGGACCTCGTCCCGAAAAGGACGCTTGGTGCGCTGCTTCTCGTCCGCGATTTTTGACGAAACCCGCCGACGCTCGGCAAGTAGGGCAAGGATCTGATCGTCGATTCCATCGACGTTTTCTCGCAGGCTGTCGATCGGTTGATCGACTGGCTCTCTCTCTTTTGGTTCTTCCATGGTGTAACTCCGAACACGTTTAGTGAGTGGGTGGTGGACTGAATAGGTGCGGCGGGGGTGGGGGTGTATACGGCGTCAGACGCCGAAATAGCCGCGGAAGAACGTTGCTGAGAAAGCTGGCCTGGAGGCCTCGGTGCGCAACGCTATGTCCACGGCGTTGATTCTCCACCCTTTCTCCCTCTACGTCAACCCCGGAAGACAAAAATACCGGCTCCCGGGCTTCCTCCGGTTTCGCCCATGCCCCGTGCCGCGCTTTACGCTGCACCGGCACGAACGAAAGAACAGTGGGCACCAACAAAGCAATCATTCACGGGACCGGGCTGATGGGAACATCTATCGGCCTCGGCCTCAGCGCGACCGGGTGGGAGGTATCCGGCTGGGACCCCGACCGCGAGGCGAGCCTGGCGGCGCGGGAGAAGGGCGCCATCAGTTCGATCCTGTCGAGCCCCGACGATGGCGTCGCCGACACCGACCTCCTGGTGCTCGCCGGGCCGCCGGCAGCGACAATCGAGGCCCTCGCCACGATGGAAACGGGAGCGCTCGTGACCGACATATCGAGTGTGAAGTCTCCGATCGTCGACGCAGCCCGGCGATTGCGGCGGTTCGTCCCCGGACACCCCATGGCGGGGAGCGCCAGCACCGGGCCCGAGCACGCCTCAGCTCACCTCTTCCAGGGCGCCACGTGGGTCCTGTGTGATGACCTGGCCAACAATGCAGATATCGAACGGATGAAAGAGGTAGTTGCTGCCCTCGGCGCGAACCCGGTGGTCATGGACGCGGCTGCCCACGACGAGCGAGTCGCCCTCGTCTCCCACCTGCCCCGGCTTCTCGCCTCGATCCTCATCCAGATGGCAGAGGACAACCCGGGTGCCGCGGAACTGAGCGCGGGAAGCTTCCGCGACCTGACTCGCGTTGCCGGATCCGATCCCGGATGGTGGAGCGACATCCTCATCGCCAACAAAGGTGCGTTGGATCGGACCATCGATCAGATGCAACGGCAGCTGGATCGCTGGCGGGAGGAGATCGCCAACGAAGACGCGACCGCGATGCAGGGACATCTGGCGGCGACCGCAGCGGTGCGAATCGGCCTGGGAGCGCCGGTTGCTGCGGTGAGGGTGATCCTCTTCGACAAACCCGGAGAGATCGGATTGGTGGGGCGTTCGCTGGAAAGGAGCGGTGTCGACCTCCGCGACCTGCAGATCCGCCACGCCGAATACGGAGGTGGGGGTGTCCTCACCCTCTCCGTCAGCGAAGAAGAAGCCGGATTGCTCAAAGCGGCGCTCGTCGAAGACGGCTTCGAGATCGAGACCTGATCTTCAACCCAGGCTGAGCTGGCGCACCCATTCGATGTCGGCAGCTTGCTCCGCCGCGCCGCCCGGAGTCTCTACCACAACGGGGGCATCGGCGGCGAGGATTGTCGCCCCGAGTTGGTCAGCGGGGATCATGCCTGCACCGAGATTCTGGTGACGGTCGCGGCGCGAGTCGAACGGGTCTTTGGAGTCGTTGGCATGGACCAGGTCGATCTTCCCGGTGAACGAGACGATCCGCTCCACTAGCTCGTCGAAAGGTTCCCCTCCGGCCCAGGAGTGACAGGTGTCGAGCACGAAGCCGACGTTGAACTCGCCGATTTCCTCCCATAGTTTGCCGATCCATTCAACCCGCCTGGCCAACGCCTTGTCACCTCCGGCTGTGTTCTCGATAAGGATCTTCATCCCGGTGTCCGTCGCTTCGAGGGCCTTCCGCCAGCGCCCGATTCCGTCCTCCTGGGGGCCGTCCCCGGTGACATGGCCTCCATGGACCACGACCGCTGCGGCGCCCACTTCGCTAGCAGCGTCACAGGTGTTCTGAAGGATCTTCCGGCTTGGGATCCTCACCCGGTTGTTGTCGGCGCAGACATTGATCAGGTAGGGAGCGTGCACATACACGGGCAGACTCGAGCCCGCCAGATCGGCGGCATCGGAGCGCGGGAGCGGCTTCTTCCACGACTGCGGGTTGGAAAGGAAGATCTGTACGAGGTCTGCGCCGCGGTCAGCTGCCTCTCGCAGCGGGTCGATGCTCGGCACATGCGCGCCGACAATCATTGCCCTTCCCAAATCGAGCTGACCCGGTGCTGTCTGTCGGCGACGGCGGCCGCAACTGCGTAATCGCCGATCTGTTGTGCAACGACGTCGGGAGGTGTGGGCCAGTCCTCGGCGAGGATGCCGAGAACCCGCTGGTCCAGCCAGCGCGCACCCCAGGGATGAGGTGGGAGATCACCTCGCGTCGCCAGCTTCAACGCAAGCAGCGGGAGCACCTCCTCCTCGTCGTCGATCTCGCCACCGTCGATGTCCTTGATCTGTTCCCACGGAATGACATCGGAGCTGCGGAAAGGTCCCCGCAATTTCAGTGCCAATCCTTCGGGTCGGGCCTCGACCACCTTGGTCGGGATGAAAAGCTCCTTTAGAGCCCACATGATCAGAATCCCGGCGAAGATCGTCATCGCCCACGCCCAGATCACATCCCGCGGCTCATAGATCTGTGTGTCCTCGGGCCGGAACAAAGCCTCGCGCAACAGGTTGGTGAGACGCCGGTTGGTGAGCACATCGAGACCGATGACCAGCAGGGGAATGGCTCCGATAGCCATCCACCACAGCCGCCAACCAGACCGTTTCACATCAACCTGCTTCATTAGCCCACTCCCAGATCGATTGGTGTGACCACCGCTACAAACGGTATCCCCCGCTCCTGGAACTTCCCTGCAGCGAGACCACCGGAGCGATCGACCAGGGCCACCGCCTGGACAATGTTGAGACCGGCCTCGAGGGCCACATCGGTGGCTTCACCGGCGGCGGAGCCTGTTGTGGTGGTGTCTTCGATCATCGCAACCTGCATCCCGGATTCGACGGGTCCCACCAGCCTGCCACCGACGCCGTGGTCTTTCGCCTCTTTCCGGATCGAGAACGCAACCAGGCCCACTCCACGCGAGGCCGACACCATTGCGGTCGCAAAAGCTACGGGGTCGGCACCCATTGTCATTCCGCCAACCGCTTCGACTTCAGGGTCGAGGACATCGAGGATTGCTTCGCCCACCAAAAGCGCCCCTTCGCCCGAGAACGTCGTCTGGCGGGCGTCGAGATACCAGCCTGTCTCTTCACCCGAACGCAGTGTGAAGGGACCGTCGGTACGCAGGGCATGGTTAACGAGGTGATCGATAAGGGCGGCACGGGTCACCAGGGCATGGTACCCCCTCCCCGGGTCTCCCAACGGAGCGCGACCGAGGATGAAGCTGGTGGGGTTAGTCTCCGCGTATGGATTTGATACTCATCCGTCACGGGCAGCCGGACTGGACTCCCGACAGCATCGCCCGGAATGACCCGTTTCTCACCGAGTTGGGCGCCGAGCAGGCGCAGCGTGTGGCTCACAGGGTTGCCGCCCTGGAACGGGTCGATGAGGTTTGGGTCTCGACGATGAATCGTGCCCGCCAGACCGCTGAGCCGATCTATGCCGAACTGGGGATGGAGGTCGAGTCGTATGGATTTCTCCAGGAGATCAACAATCCCCCTTCATGGGAGGGAGCACCGGCCGACCGCATCGAAAAGCTGCTCAGCGAGGCCAACCTCCGGTCGATGAACGAGATGTGGGATGGATTGCCCGAGGGTGAGAGCTTCCGCGACTTCCACCAACGTGTCGTCGGAGGTCTGGACGAAACCCTCGCCGCCCACGGGATTGCACCAATGACCGATGAGCACCGTCACCTCTGGACGGTGGATGACCCCGACAAGAGAGTCATCATCGTCTCCCACGCCGGCACCAACGCCGTGGTTCTCGGTCATCTCCTCGGTTTGGAGCCAGTCCCCTGGGAGTGGGAGCGGTTCCGCCAACCCCACACCGGCATCTCCCGCCTCACCATGTCGAGGATCTCGACCGGATGGACATTCTCCCTACGAATGCTCGGCGACGTAACCCACCTCCACCCCGGGATGATCACGGCCTGAGCTCTGGTCACTCCTCGACGTAGCGGGGGTAGGTGGATTTAGCAGCGTCTGCTTTCGACAGGTCGATGTCTAACGTCGCCACCGGAGCCTCGTCACTGGTAACCGCCAGCACATTCCCGTTGGGGTCGATCACCCAGCCCTTGCCGCCGAAGCTCACCCCGTTGTTGGATCCCGAACGGTTCGACGAAAGTGAGAACGCCCCCGACATGATCGCCGCCGCCTGGCCGCCAATGATCCACCTGTTCGCCGTCTGCAATTCGGTCACCCGGGGAGTGAGGAGCATGCGAATTCCCTGGCGGGCGTATTCCCGGGCCCGATCGGTGAACCACAACTCGGTGCAGAGCAGGAATCCCGCCGAGTGCCCGGCGACCGACGACCTCTCGAACGATCCGTCGCCGCGTCGGTACCAGCTCGCCTCCCAGAATCCGGGCTCGTCGGGGAGGTAATACTTCTCGTGGCCATATTCCACCCGGCCGTCAGCCCATGTGAACGCCCGGTTCCTCCGCACATCATGGCCAGTGGGCGCCGACCCGACGACCGAGGAGGCTCCCAACTCTCCGAGACGACCGATCCATTTCTCGTGAGCGGCGACCGCCTCGTCCCAGGTTCCCTGATCGAAGCGATCGGTCCAGGCGACCCAGGGATGGAACGGGAGCTCGGGCAATACCACGACGTCACTCTCCGCTGATGCTTCACAAAGGTTGCCCCATGCCACCTCGAAATCTTCGGGGACGTCGGGGAGCTGACAAACGGTCACTCTCACTTCCCGTATCTCCGGTTCCGGCTGGCGAAGTCGCGAAGCGCCCGGAGGAAATCGACCCGACGGAAAGCCGGCCAGTTGACATCGACAAAGACGAATTCCGAATAGGCAGACTGCCAGAGGAGAAAGCCCGACAGACGTGATTCACCCGAGGTTCTGATGAGAAGATCGGGATCGGGAACATCAGCCGAATACATGTGGCTGGCCAGGGACTCGGCGTCGATCCTGGCTGCCACCTCGCTCGGGTCGACGGTCTCGGTGAGGATCTTCTCGACGAGCTCGCGTGCTGCGTCCACTATCTCCTGGCGACCCCCGTAGCCCATGGCAATGTTGAGCCTCCTGGTCCCGGCAGGCTGGGCTTCCTCGGCTGCCTTGGCTGCAGCCACCAGCCGGTCAGGCAGTAGGTCGAGGCTCCCGATGAAGCGGAGTCCCATGTCGAACCGGGCACACAAACCGGGGAGCCGTTCGAACAACTCGACCAGCACATCGAAATAAGGCTCGAGTTCCTCGGCCGGTCTCGAGAGGTTCTCCCGGGAGAGCACCCATGCGGTCACCGCGGGGATTTCGAGTTCGTTCGCCCATCCGAGAAAATCCTCGAAACGCGACATTCCCACCCGATAAGAATCGGCGTAGCTGGCCAGACCCGACTCCCGGGCGTGACGGCGGTGACCGTCGAGGACGATCCCGATATGGCGCGGCAACCTGGCCCGGTCGAGGCCTTTCAACAGGTTGCGCTCATAGAGCCGGTAGAGAAGTCCTAATGCCATTTCACAAAATTGTACTGCGATCTCGGTAAGACCACCGGCGACCGCCCGCAAAGACACAGCCCGGGACGAGGTAGCCTGAAGGTATGGACCGCATCACATTTGGCCGGATGCAGAACCCGATTCGTGGGTTGCTCCACGGGGCCGCCGCTGTGGCCAGCCTGATCGGATTGATTGTTCTGGTGGTCAACGCCTGGGGTATTGCCAACGCCCGACTCGGAGCGCTCATCTTCGGGATGTCACTGATATTGATGTACACCACTTCGTCGCTCTACCACTCCATTCCGTGGAGTGGTGAGTGGAAAGTGCGCATGCAGCGACTCGACCACTCGATGATCTTCCTTGTCGTCGCCGGGACGTTCACTCCAATTGCCATCGCAAGCCTCAGGGGTAGGAACCTCGCCATTGCGCTCGGGGCGGTGTGGGGCCTCGGAATCCTCGGAATCCTGCTCAAGACCGTGATGACCAGCACCGCGACATGGCTCTCGATGACCATCCAGCTGTCAATGGGGTGGTCCGCCGTGTTCTGGATGCCCGAGTTCTACCGCCAATTGGGCGCCGGTGCGGTGATCCTGCTTGCGCTGGGCGGCCTCTGCTACACGGTGGGAGTGGTGGTCTTCCTGACGAAACGTCCCCGTCTCTTCCCGCGCATCTTTTCCTATCACGAGTTGTTCCACGTCCTCGTAGTGACGGCCAGTACCCTCCACTTCCTGGCGATTCTCCTCTACGCCATCCCCGCCACGGTATAGAAAAACGAGAGCTGCGGCGGCTCGGCGCACAACGATTCGACTTCGTCTATTTCGACCGGCACCGACGCGGTCAGGTTCTCGGCTCCGTCTGCCGTGACGATCACATCGTCTTCGATCCGGATCCCGATGCCGAGAAACTCCTCGGGAACGGTGTGGGTTATCTTCTCCGCGGCTTCCTTCGCCGCCTGCTCCTTCTTCACCGCGGCGGAGCGCCCTTCGAGTATTCGCCTTTGCACCCAATCGTCGCTGTCGTACTCGAGCATGGTCAACTCGATCTCCGCCTTGCCGGGCGCGATGTACAGGCCAGGCTCGACAGTAAAAGTCATACCCGCTTCGAGAGGGCGGGGTTTGCCGTTACGCCGGTAGGCGCCACGGTCGTGGACATCCATTCCCAGCCAGTGGCCCGTGCCATGAAAGTAGAACTGGGTGTAGTGATGCATCGCCAGCGACTCATCCACCGAAAGGGGAAGCAGCCCGAGTTCGACCATGCCTTCGGTGAGGAGCCTCGTCGCCCGGTCATGGATCCCGCGCATCGACGACCCGGGGGCTGACATGGCAACCCCCTCCTTCTCGGCAGCGAGGACAACCTCGTAGATCGCCTTTTGCGGCGCGCTGAACTTTCCATTGGCGGGGAAAGTCCTGGTGATATCGGCGGAGTACCCTTCGACCTCAGCGGCTGCATCGATGAGTATCAGGTCGCCGTCGGCAATCTGAGAGTCATTCTCCACATAGTGGAGGATGCAGGCGTTCGCCCCCGAGGCGACAATCGACCCGTATCCGTTTCGTCTCGATCCCGCCATCCTCCATCCGAATTCCATTGCCGCCTGAACCTGGTATTCGTAGAGACCGGGCCGGGCAAACCGCATTGCTTCGCGATGGCCCTCGGCCGACAGCTCACAGGCCGCCTTCATGCTTTCGTACT
>JBBDHT010000057.1:0-9601 GCA_040880765.1 Acidimicrobiia bacterium
ACGAACCGCCTAAGGGCAGACCCCCACCACCAGCGACCTCGACTACTCCAACTCTTGACAAATGGTCGGCAATAACCGACCATACGGGAATGCCAGACCATAAGGCGCCCGATTACGAACTAGCCGAGACGATCGAGATCGATTCGGTGGACATGTTCAAGGCGGTCTTTGACGAGACACGGATGCAGATCACGGACCTCCTCACCGAACGGGCGGCAACGATTTCTGAGATCGCAGACACTCTGGGAAAGCCAAAGGGGACAGTTGGCCACCACGTCCAGGTGCTGGAAGAGGCGGGACTGATCCATGTAGTTCGCACTAAGAAGGTCCGGGCGATAGAGGCCAAGTACTACGGCCGGGTCGCCCGGACCTTCCTCCTCACCTCAAAAGTCGAAGACAGCGACGTCGGAACCGCCCCCGACTACTTCCTCACTTCTGCAGCGGCCGACTATGCCAACGCCGCACACGCCAACGACGAAGAGGTTCCGATGATGAGCACCCTTCGCTATGCCCGTATCCCCGAAGAGCGAGCACGAGAGTGGGTGATGCGATTGGGTGAGCTGACCCAGGAGTTTGTCGCCGACGTGCGGGAGGGCGAGACCACCTACGGCATGCTGGTCGCCTTCTACCCGACCGACCGCCCCCACCTACCCGACAGGAAGGATTCGGAATGAAAGAGAAGCTGGGCGTCAACTACTGGAAGCTGTGGACGGCTTCGGTCGCGACCAACTTCGGCGACGGGATCGGCGCCGTCGCCTATCCGTGGCTGGCCTCTGCGGTGACCCGCAATCCCCTCCATATAGCGCTGGTCGGCGTCGCCACCCGTCTTCCCTGGCTCCTCTTCTCCCTTCCGGCCGGTGTGATCACCGACCGGGTCGACCGGAAACGGCTGATCAGCTCGATGGACATCCTCCGCTTTCTGATCACTCTGGGAGTCGGGGTGATTGTTCTGATGTCTCAATCGAACCTGTCCAGTCCCGACGAGATTGCCGCCGGAGCTGCGGCAACCCCGGCCAACAGCGCATTCCTCCTTGCGGTCATCTACGGAGCCGCTCTGCTCCTCGGCATGGCCGAGGTGCTCAGGGACAATTCGGCCCAAACCCTCATGCCTTCCATAGTGGATAAGACGAATCTCGAACGCGCCAATGGACGGCTCTGGGGGGCGGAGGTTGTGATGAACTCTTTCGCCGGGCCTCCCGCCGCCGGCTTTCTCATCGCCGCTGCCTTCTCGCTTCCGTTCTTCGTCGACGCCGCGACCTTCGCGGTATCGGCAGCGTTGATCTTCAGCATCTCCGGCCAATTCCGGGCGAAACAGCTCGAAGATGTCCCGTCCCGAGTCCGGCCGTCGTTCAAAGAGGAGCTCAAAGAGGGAGTCAAGTGGTTGTGGTCGCACCCATTGTTCCGGCCGATGGCAATCGCACTGGGGATCATCAATGCCCTCTCCACGATGGCTCTGGCCACTGCCGTCCTCTTCGCTCAGGAGATCCTAGAACTGGACGCCACCCAGTTCGGACTGCTGCTGACCGCAGCGGCAGCGGGAGCGGTGGTCGGATCCTTCCTCGCCCCCAAGATCTCAGAGAAGATCGGCCAGGGCGCTTCTCTGTTCGTTTCGATCATCGTCTTCGGGATAACCCTGGCCGTCATCGGCCTCGTCTCGTCGGCGACCCTGGTCTGGGTGATGTTTGCCGTGCAATCGATATTTGTCATCCTCTGGAACATCATCACGGTGTCGCTGCGCCAGTCACTGATTCCGGACAATCTCCTGGGCCGGGTCAACTCCGTGTACCGCTTCCTGGGCTGGGGGATGATGCCAATCGGAGCGATTCTCGGCGGCGTCCTGGTCTCGGTGATGGAGCCGATCGCAGGCCGGGATTGGGCATTGCGACTTCCTTTCCTGGTCGCGGCAGGAGCCACCTTCTTGCTCTACTTCTACGCCCTCCCCCGGCTCAACAGCACCAAGATCGCCGAGACTCGTCAGACGTCGTCGGCGGCCGACCCGCTGGAGTCGTCACTCGACGAGGTCTGAGGGTCATCACCGCCCAACACCCAGAACGCAAGCGCCGAGAGCGATGCGGCCCCGAATGCGATTGCCAGCCAGAGCCACCGGGTGACATCCTCGGGCAGATCTGCTGGATCTGTTGTGGTCGTGCTTTCGGAGCCACCAACAGGGAAAACAACTCCGAGTTCCATGAGTGATCGGGGCTCCGATAGCGCCGGGTCCGGACCGAACAGCTCGAAGACCACCCGGTAGTTGAGGGGTTTCAGCGCGGTGCGGATGCCGAAGACGCCCGGCTCCCGCTGGAGTAAGGGAAGCGCCACCGGCGACTCTCCTTCGGCGACCAGGTGAGCAATAACCGTCTCCGCCGACTGGGTGACCTCGACACGCAGATCCACTTCAATGGCATTAGAGGACGTGGAGACCAGTTCAGCTGAGGCCGCGCCGAACCCTGCGCCAAGTTCGACCGCGAGCAAAACATGGGCGAGTGCCCTCAACATCGTCGCGACGGTAGCCACCTAAGATGCCAGGCCGGTACGGATGAATCGATCCGCCATGGTTAGGCGAAACGAGGGGAGACAATGATGTTGAGAACGCCTCCCTTCCTGCGCGCCCCCATCCTCCTCTTCTCCCGCCCGGCAGTCCTGATCACCGTCGTCGGGGCGACTGCGATCCTCGGCATGGTCGCCGCCCTCACGCCTCTCTTCCTCTCCTCGGCGTCGAGTGCAGCCCTGCAGCAGGAGCTCGAAGGTCGTTGTTCCGCCTCATTCGGGGGCCAGGTCGGCAACTACGACTCTCCTGAGGTGGTTCGGGAAGATCTCACCGAAGCAACAGCTGGCGATCCGGCATTCCTCCCACCGCGCCTTTACCTCGAAGGAGGCCTGGTCAGAGGTAGCAACGCCTCCGGGGAGGGACTGACTATCCCGTTTCGCTTCGCGGCGCGCGACGAGTTCCGCGACCACATCGAACTTCTCGAGGGCGAACATGGCCCCGGCGCCTACATCGACGATGTCGCTGCCCGCGACCTCGTCGCAGGGCCGGGCGACACCATCATCTACAACCTTCAAGGAGACAGATACGAGTTCACCGTGCAGGCGGTGTACCGGGGTCTATATGACCGAACCTCAGACCGATACTGGTGCTTTCTCGAGGGCGTGCTCGCGATAAACATCATGGGCGATCTGCCCCCTCCGTTGGTCTTGGTCGACACCGACTACTTCGTCCACGACAGCGAAATCCACCATCGCATCTTTCCCGCGCCTGGCGACTGGGAAATCCCAGTTGATGTCAACGGGCTTACGGTTCCTGGCGCCGAACGAGCCGCCGAGACGCTGGCGACCGCCGAGGAGGAAATCCACGACACCGGGCCCTTCTCTTCGGGTATCCGATCCGATCTCCCCATCGTCACCGCCAGGGTCACGGCGCTCGGCACGGCGCTGCGCACCTCCATAATCCCACTGGCGGCTGTTGTGCTCCTCGCAGCCGTGGGACTGGTGGGCGCGGCAGGGTCCTACTGGGTCGATCGCCGCAAGCTGGAGCTCCAGTACCTTTCGTCACTCGGCGTAGGCCCGGGTGCAATCGCATTCAAAGCGGGACTCGAGTTCCTGATCCCGATGCTGGCCGGTGGAGCTCTGGGCTGGGTGGTGGCCAACCTTGCCATTTCCGGGCTGGGGCCGTCGCCTGACGTCGACCCGGCCTATCGGGTTATCGCGGTCTGGACGGTGGCCGGGGCTGTCCTCCTTTCGCTGCTGGCAGTGGCGGTCATTGTCGGCCTCCGGTCGCGAACAATCCTCGACCACAAGCCCAAGTCTCGTCGGAAGCTGGCCTGGCGTATCCCGCTGTTGATCTTCTCAGCAGCGGGGGCCGTCCTGGTCAGAATCGCTATTGGTGACTCGGCGGTGGTGACTGAAGAGAACGATCTCGTCGGCTCGGTGGACCCCCTGGTGTTGCTCTTGCCACTCCTGGCGTTTATCGCGGCGGTATTGCTGGTTGCCGAGATCGTGATCCGCCTGTTCCCCTTGATCCGGAAGCTCGGGGCGAAAGGCCACGCCGCATATCTTGCGTCCAGGCGCATCGTGAGCGCTCCGAGCCTGGTCATCGTGCTCATCGCCGGGGCCGCCCTCCCCGTGGCAACTCTGGTCTACGCGGGCTCGCTGACCCGCTCGGCGACCTCCACCATCGACGCCAAGGGCAAAACCTTCATCGGCGCCGACGTCTCCACTCCGGTATTCGGGACCATCGAACCCCCGGGGACCCTGGCGGATTCGTCCACTGTTGTCATCAAGACCGAGAGGGTAACTCTCGACGGCACCCAGGTCGATGTGCTCGCTATCGACTACGAGACCTTCGAAAAGGGAGCATTCTGGGAGGAGGAATTTGCAGAAGTGCGACTGCGGACGATCCTCGATGGATTGCGGGGCGACACCGAGGGCGCCCCCCTCGATGCTTACCTCTCCAACAGTGATGACGGCCAGGAGGTGGACACCGGCGAGCTGTTGATCAGGAGCGAGCGCGCCACTGTGAACGTAATCGGCGAGCTGGAGACTTTCCCCGGAACCAGGCGAAACCGCCCGCTCCTCATCGTCGACAGGGACCGTTTCGTGAACACCTTCGCCGACGACCAGGGCCGGCTGACAGGGAGTCGCTATCTGATGTGGACCCTCGATCACACCGAGGAGGAAATCGAGCTGGAGATGAAGACTGCTGCCGTCGGTTTCGCCTTCACCACGGCGGCATCCACAACGCTCGACCAGCTGCGATTCGCCTCCCTCATCTGGACGTTCGACTTCCTGGAGATCTACTCATATCTGGCCGGGCTCATTGCCATCGGGGCCGTCCTCCTCTACGTCGATACGCGCCAGAGGGCCCGGAACCTCTCCTACGCTCTCGCCCGGCGGATGGGCCTCACCAGACGGGAACACCTCGGAGCGGGTCTTATCGAGATCGGATCATTGACCTTGCTCGGAGTGTTCACCGGGGTGATCGCCGGTAGGATTCCGGCACGCCAGCTCTACCGGATCCTCGACGCCGTCGCCGAGACGCCTCCGCCTCCCCGGTGGGTGGGAGCGATGGACCTCGTCGTCATTTCGGTAGTCGTGGCGGTGGTGGTCTCGGTGGTCGCAACTATCCTCGCCCAGCGCACCGCCGACGGTGCCGATACTTCGGAGCTCTTGAGACATGGCGAATAACGGTTCACTTATCTGCCGCGACATCCGCCGGGCCTACCAGACCGACGGCGACCTGGTCTGGGCCCTTTGGGACGTCGATGTCGAGGCCCGGCCCGGGGAGATAACCGTGCTAGCCGGCCCTTCCGGGTCGGGGAAGTCGACGCTGCTCAGGGTCATGGCCGGGATCGACCGTCCCGACCAGGGGGCGGTCGAGATTGCCGGTTCTGACATCGCCGCGATGAGCGCCCGCCAGCGACGTAAGTTCCGTAAGAAGCACATCGGTTTCGTATTCCAGGACCCGGCGGCGAATCTGCTCGGGTACATGACAGTTGTCGACCACCTCAAACTTGCGGCCCGGGTCCGCCGTGCGAGCGTCGATCTGACTCTCCTCGACCACCTCGAGATCGCCGAGCTTGCCGGAGAGGTCCCATCCCACCTGTCCGCCGGACAACAACAGCGGGTCGCCCTCGCCGCCGCGGTTACGGGCAGCCCGGATGTGGTGCTTGCCGACGAGCCCACCGCCGAGCTCGACTCCCAGTCGGCAGGTCTCGCCGTTGAGGCATTGACACGGCTCCGCGACCTGGGGACCACTCTCGTCGTCACCAGCCACGACCCCGAGGTGGTCGACATTGCCGACCGAGTCGTGAGAATCGAACATGGGGTGATCAAGGTATGAGCCTGCTGACACTGGAGAATGTGGGCAAGTCGTTTCTGCGGGGAGATTCCGAAGTGCTTGTGCTCAACGACCTCGCGGCGAGTGTGGAGCCGGGAGAAGTCGTGATCATCAGGGGACGCTCCGGCTCGGGGAAGACAACCTTGCTCAACCTGTTGGCAGGCTGGCAGACACCGGACAGGGGAAGCGTCAATTGGTCGATCAAGGCGCCCGAGCGATGGGAGAACGTGGCAGTTGTGCCCCAGTCCCTCGGCCTGCTCCCCGAGCTGACACTCGGGGAGAACATCGGACTTCCCGGAAGACTCGCCGACGACGACAGCAACATCGAGGAGATCGCCGAAAAGCTGGAGATCGGCCACCTCCTCGACCGGCCGACCACCGGCGCATCACTGGGAGAACAGCAGCGGGCAGCCATCGCCCGGGCTCTGATCCGTCGCCCTGCACTTCTCCTCGCCGACGAGCCATCGTCTCATCAGGACCTCGAACGACTCCACCTTGTGTGGCGTCTGATCTCCGAGGCCGCCGGCTCGGGAACAGCCGTGATCGCCGCCACCCACGACCCAGACGGTTTCACCTACGCCGACCGCATCCTCGACCTACAAAACGGCAAACTAGTGCAGACCTGAGTGTCCTCGCAGAGACCCGACCGCCGCACGCCGCCCCAGGTCAGATCGCTGAAACCACTACTCAAGTGAAGAAGAACCAATTCGAGCGTTCCCTGAACAGGTCAGATGTCGGCGTGTTCGGGTAGGTTGGCCCAACGGGATCGACTCAGGCGGAGGCTTGTTGGCGGAAGTCGACGATCAGCTCGAGACCGAGCGCGTTTGCGGCTCGGTGGAGCGTGTCGAGACTTGGAGTGACTCCGCCAGCTTCGAGACGTGCGATGGTCGGCTGGGTGGTTTCCATCCTTTCGGCTAGTTCGGTTTGGGTGAGTCCGAGTCGTTCTCTCTCGGTCCGGACTCTTGCCCCGAGCTGAAATGCGTCTTTGGACTCCTGATAGCCGCGGCGCCGGGCTTCGGTGTCGCCACGCCGGTTCTTCAAGTCGGCCCACGAGGTCTTCTTAGTCATCTTCGCCCTCCACGGTGTGTCCTTCGGCGATGCACGTTTCCATCGCTCGGACAGCGCGGTCTATCTCGGCTCGTTCTCTTCGTCGCTGCTTGCGGAACACTGTCAACAGGATGATCCGTCGGCCAGTGGCGATGTAGTAGGTGATCCGCACCGCATCGCCGGTTGGTCCAAGATGGAAGCGCAGCTCCCACAGTTTGCCCTGAAGCTGGCGGGTATACGGCTCCCCGAGCTGCGATCCTCGGTCGGTGAGCAAGTCGATATAAAACTCGACACGACCGAACTGATCGTCTGGAAGCTCTTCGAGCCACGCTGCGACCTCCGGTTCCAATTCGACGGTGCCCCATGCCACACCTACAGGCTGTCATACCACAGATGGTATAACAAGAGAGTCGTAATGTGCGAGTCGGGCCGAAGCGAGGCGATCCTTGAGGGTGACGTTCTCGGGCGGTTTCCAAATATGGGCGGATTCGCGATATCGACGGATTTGCTCCATGTCTGTTGGCAAGAGAGCGACGCCAAACGCGGAAAACAGCGGCGCGGGGGTTGCTACTCGGAATCCAGGACTTCCAACAAGAGGTCGATGCGGTCGGTGACTATGCCATCTACGCCGATGTCTAGGAGCTCTCGCATCTGCTCCGGGTCGTTGATGGTCCAGACATGCACTTGCAGTCCTCGGGCATGGGCGGCGTCGACCAGTCTCCGGTCAATCACTCGCACACCGCTTCTCTGGGTCGGTAGCTGCAGCGCACTGCCCGGGCCGGAAAGCCCCCGCCGGACCCGGGAGGCGAGGAGCCAGAACCGAGCAGCGTTCGAGCCGACCGATGTCGGCACCTGGTGGTCGGTGAGTTCACGGAAGTGGGCCAACCTGGCATCGGAGAAGCTTCCGACGATCAGCCGCTCGCCGATCCCGAGCCTTCTGCACAAGTCCGCCATCGGTGCGACGACCGCGTCTTCCTTGAGATCCACGACAACATGAACGTCGGGGAAGGATGTGGCCAGTTCCTCGAAGGTGGGGATTCGGGCCCCGGCCGACCTGAACGTGTACCCATCGGCGGTCGCATGCCCGAAACCGGCGTCGAGCCGGGCTAACTCCTTGCTGGTGTAGTGCGAAATCGGGCCTGAAGCATGCGTGGTGCGATCTACGGTCGCATCGTGCAAGCAATGGACCACCCCGTCTGCGGAGACCCGGACATCGGTTTCTATATGCCGGGCACCGAATGCAACGGCTGCCTCGAAGGCAAGCATCGTGTTCTCCGGCCACAGATGCCGGCTTCCGCGATGGGCGATGGCCACCGGGGCATTCCATCGGTCGGGATCGAGCATGGCCACAAAGTAATAGGCCCCGCCGAGTTGGCGGGGCCTATTGGTTGAGAGTCGGATTCAGTTACTGGGCAACCCGGTCCTTCAGGCCCTTGGCGGCCGAGAAGTGAGCGTAGTTCTTGGCGGCAATGGTGATTGTCTCACCCGTTGCCGGGTTGCGACCCTGGCGCTCTGAACGGCGCTTCAGAGTGAAATTGCCAAACCCGCTGATATTTACCTTGCGGCCGGCGTCGAGTTCGACGGCAATAATTCCCTCGCCATCCTTCGTGGAGAAGATGTGCTCCACAATCTCAGCAGCCTTGGCCTTCGAGATGTCCGCCTTGTCGGCGAGCTTGTCTGCCATCTCAGATTTGTTCACGGCCCCTCCTTAGGGTCGACGATTGACGTCGTCGGTATTGGCGACGATGCGCTAACGATAGGCGAAAAGGGTCTAATTCCCTGACATTCCCGTGTCTTATGTACGCTGGCGCACCGGAGGATTGATGAACGTAACCTACGAACTCGACGGCGACATCGCCATCGTCATACTCAACCGTCCCGACTCCTTCAACGCGATCACCGGCGATCTCACCGCCGACCTCGCCGAAGCCGTGTCGCGAGCGGGCAGCGAAGCACGCGCTCTGATCCTCACCGGGGCGGGCAAGGCGTTCTGCGCCGGGGCCGACCTCGCTGAGATCGCGGAGGGGTACGAAAAGGACGGCCCTCAGCTCGGCTCGGTGCTCGACCGCAACTTCCACCCGGCGGTCCACGCCCTCATCCACGCCGCGGTGCCTACCGTTGCGGCGATCAACGGCGCGGCCGCAGGAGCTGGGCTCGGAATGGCCCTGGCATGTGACCTGCGCGTGATGAGCGAGAAGGCCTTTCTCATGTCGGCTTTCGCCGGTATCGGACTTGCCCCGGACAGCGGCACGACATGGTGGCTTCCGCATCACCTCGGCGTCTCCCGAGCCCTGGAGATAACCCTCACCAACAGGCGCGTTCCGGCCGAGGAGGCAAGAGAACTGGGGCTTTCCCTGGATACAGTTGCATCCGATCAGCTGATTGCGAAAGCAAGAGAATATGCAGCGGCGCTGGCCGATCTCCCTACGGATGCACTGGTCACGACCCGCCACCTGATCCGTGAAGCAGCCGGCTCCGACTTCGAAACGGCCCTGGAGAGGGAACGCACCGAACAGGACCGTCTCGGACGCTCCGCCGAGCACTCCGAAGGCGTGAACGCCTTCCTGGCGAAGCGGAAACCCGATTACAGGAACCCGCAGGCGTGAAGTAGGCGCTCGGTCAGTTCCTAACGATGTAGATGTCGATGTGGAGCTTGCCTTCCGCCCCGGTGCCCAGCGCAACTCCGATCTCGTTGTTGAGCCAGGAGAGATCCTCGTT
>JBBDHT010000057.1:9701-19392 GCA_040880765.1 Acidimicrobiia bacterium
GGCACCGTAGCCGATAAGGCGGAAACCCTCACCCGTAACGCGCCAGGTAGGTCTCCATCTGGGGAAACACCTGATCGAGGTAGGTCATTGCCTCCTCGAGCGACAGAGTACGCGCTGCGTAATTCATCAACATGAGCTGTCTGGCTGCATGCAGACCGTCGAGTTGCTCCTCGTCCTCGATTGGCCAGGTGGCGTGCTGTTCGAACCCTTCCCGGAAAGCGGAGCGGATCTCGTCGGTGAACTTGGACGCCCGTGAGGAGTACAGACACACCGAGACGTCCTGGGCCGGGGTGGCGATCATCACATCCTCGAAGTCGAAGGCGTAGAGCCGGGCCCCGACGAGATGTACGTTCCATTCGTGAAGATCGCCGTGGACTATCTGCGGCTCGCCTACCGCCCACGTCCGCTTTATGACATCTTCAACAACCGGGATTGCCCGTTCGATCAGCGCTCGACGTGAATGCTGGAAGAGGTGGTCGTAGTGGCCGTCGAAGATGACAAGGGGGTTCTGGCTCTCGTCGTAGTAGAAGACCCGATCCCAATGTCGGAGATCAGCAGGATCGTTGGGGAGCCAGGTCTTGCCATGCTGCTGCAACTGGGCGGACATCGATCCGATCATCCTGTAGGCGAAGGTGCCGGCCCCGATCCCGACAGGGCTCCCGGGAACCCATGTGAAGAGCACGCATGGCCGGTTCAGGCCGGTGCCGGGATCGGTGGCGTCAGATACGTATCTACCGCTGACGGTCGGCAGTGGCCTGACCAGGTCGAGATTGGTATCGCGGTTCAGGGCGACCAACCATTCGGTCTCGTAGCGGAGGTTGGACCGGGTGTTAGCTGACGGCGTTCCGACCCGGAGCACCATCTGACGGCCGTCCTTGGCGATCACCCGGTACATCACATTCGAGTGGGTCGCCAGATGGGTGATCTCGCGAACATCCAGGTCATATCGTTTCATGACCTGTTCGGCGAGCGGCTTTAATCGTGCCGCCTCTGTGGCGATGTGTGATGTATGCATAAATGGGTGGGCAGCCCGGCCCGTACCCCATTGTGGTCAGTTTCAGACGTCGATGTTGAAGAAGGGGCCTGGAGGCCTATCCGGCGTCAGACGACAGCTGCGGTGGCCGGCTCCGTGACCGCGTCACCGCGGCGGCGATGCCAGCGTTCCCAGAGAACCAGCAGCGAAGGCAACACCAAGACGGCACCGATCAGGCTGAGCAGAATCGCATACGCGGTCACCTGACCCATCTGCTGGAACGGCGTCAGCGTCGAAGTCACCAGGATGCCGAATCCTGCCGCCGTGGTGAACGCCGAGCCAGCCAGGGCGCCGCCGGTGTGCCTCGTGGTGGAACGGATCGCGTCATGGATGTTGTCGAAGCGGGCGCGGTCTTCCTCGAAACGCCTCGCCATGTGGATTGTGTACGGAACACCGATGCCCACGGCCAAGCCGGTCAGCGTCGCCGTCACCGGGCCGAACGGGATTCCGGAGAGATACATGAGTCCGAAGGTCCACAGGACGACGAACGCCACCGGTGCCATGGTGATGACCCCGAGGAATGGGCGCCGGTTCTCAAACCAGAAGTTGATGACGAGGACGATGGTGGCGGCAATCAGAGTGATGATCAGCGAAGTCACCTGCGATGAAGAGAGGGAGTTCACGATGACCCCACCGATGATGTTCTGTGATGTCGCCGTTGCTTCGAGACCGGCAGTTTCGATTGGCTCGAGATCGACCACCAGGTTGTCCCTGAGGTCCACCGCCCGCTGCTCCCCTGCCTGGGTGCTTATCTCCATGAGCGCTGCGGTCGGCTCCTCACCTTCGTAGTGGAGCACCGCACCCATCAGATCAGGCGCTGCCTCCGAGGCAGCGGCGTAGATTGCAGGGACGTCGGCATCGGCGCCCATGGTCCCGTCTTCGGGGTTGAGCCCGTTCTCGACAGCCAGCTGGGCGAACCCGGGGAAGGCGGGCTCACCATCCGGACCGGGAGCGAGGAGCTGCTGCACCACCGAAACCGGCGATGTGACCGCTGCTTGTTCGCCGACGGGCGTCTGGAAGGTGAGCACGTCGTCGGTGTCGACCATGTTCGCCGTTGCCTCGGCAATCGCGTTGTACATCCCAGGATCAGACAGGTCCCCTTCGATCAGAACCTGAGTGGTCTCACCGAAGCCACCCCCGAACTCATCGATGAGCAGATCGTAGGTCTCGATCGTCGGTGAGTCTTCTGGAAGAAAGTCGGTGAAGGAGAACTCGGTGGAGATGTTGCTCAACCCGATGTAGCCGAGGACGCCAAGGGCGAGCGTCACCACGAGGGTGACCACTGGAGCCTTGGCCAGCACCGCCGTCTTCTCCATCATCTGGGGGAGCAGTCTCTCGCTGGTGGCTCCCATCGCCTCCCGGGGCAGTTCCCCGCGAGCTTCGGCGCGCCGGTCGAGCATCAGGCGAACCGAGGGAACGAAGGTGAGCATGAGTATGAAAGAGGCGCCGATTCCGACAGCGGCGAGAATACCGAAGTCCTTCAGTGCAGGGAGCGGATTGAAGATGTTGGTGAGGAATCCGATCATCGTGGTGACTGTGGCTAGGACCAGAGCGACTCCCACTGTGCCGATCGCGGAACGGACTCCGCCATCGACGCTGCTTCCTTCACCTACCTCCTCTCGATATCGCGAGGTGAGGTGGATCCCGTAGTCAACTCCAAGGCCAATGAGGAGGACCGGGACGATCTGGCTGATCTCATTGAATGCCCCCACGATCCCGGCCTGTTGCAGGAGGGCCCCGATCCCGTTCATCCAGAGGATGGCGAGCACGATGGTGAGCATGGTCAGGCCCATGTCGGTGAAGGTGCGTCGCAGAGAACGACGCCTGTTGGCACCGTCGCCACGGGGCTTGAGCCAGTACACGAAGAGAAGGATTCCGATGATGATCGCGAAGGCGGAGCCGAAGAGGCGGCCGATCTCGTCTTCGAATCCAGCATCCTCGCCGAATAGGAGGTTGAAACTGAACGGTCGGAGTTCGATGTCGGCTCCGGTGTCGATGCCAACTACAACCTCCGCGACTCCCTCTTCACGCTCTACCTGGGTATCGGCGTCGTCAGCGGCATCGACAAACACCAGGATGAGGGCCGTCGTCCCTTCTTCGTTTATGAGTTGACTGGCGAAACCGAACTGCTCGCCGCCCTGTTCTAGCGACTGTTGGTAGAGATCCTTGACCGCCGCATCGTCGAGAACTGTGGTGTCGATGCCCTCGGCGGCAGCGGCTTGCTGTGCCGGGGCCATGAACGTGATGACGCCGGGCTGCTGCTCGGTCCCTGTCACATACTCGGAGAATTCGCTGGATTGAAGCTCCGCGACGACGCTGTTGGCGGCGGTGAGCCCATCGGCCGTGATGACGTCGCCGGCCTCGGAGGTGACCACCACCTGCATGACTGACTGCGTCGAGCCTTCTCCGAACAGCTCACCAATTCGCTCCGCAGCATTGATCTCGGCGTTCTCAGGTGAGAAACCTTCCTGGCCTCCGACGCTGGTCTCGGCAACGAACACGGTGAGGTATCCGAACACCACGCTGAGAGCAAGGCTGGCAATAATGACCAGCCCGGGGCGACGTCCGACCGCGTTCGCCAGAAATCGAATGATTGGCTTCAAGTGAGGCTCCCGAAAAAGGAATGAGTTCGCGGTACATGCTGATCAGTGGCAAGCAGCGATCGGGATGATTCGCCCCTCGCATGATCAGAGCGAAATTGTGCCCAGTATCGCGATTGACACCAAATCGCGAAACGCCAGATCAGCGCCTGGTCAGGGCTGCTGGGCGGTCGCCCCGTCCAGCGCCGACACGAAACGCTCGTTTTCTGCCGGAGTTCCGATGGTCACCCGGATCCATCCTCCCGACAATGGGCGGACGATCACACCCTGCCGGACGAAGCTCGATGCAACCGCCGCGGAGTCTTTTCCAAGCCGGGAATAGACGAAATTGGTCTGGCTATCGGCATGCTCGAGGCCACGTTCGGAGAAGACGCCGACCAACTGGTGGCGGCCGGCAGCATTGTCGTCGACCCGGCGCTGCAGCTCCCCTTCGTTTCCGAGAGATGCGATTGCGGCCGCCTGAGCCACCGATGACACGGTGAATGGCGCCTGAGTGCGGCGTAGGTTGTGGAGCAGGCCGGCGTCACCGACGGCATAGCCGATACGGTGTGCAGCGAGCCCGTAGACCTTGGAGAAGGTGCGGAGCACCACGACGTTGGGCAATCCGGGTGCGGCGTCGAGGAAGCTGCGGTATGAGGGATCAGAGACAAAGTGGTGGTATGCCTCGTCGATCACCACCAGCGTCGATTCAGGGATCGAGGCAACGAATTCGGCCAGTTCGTCGCCGGAGACGATCGTCCCGGTGGGGTTGTTCGGATTGCAGACATAGACGACGGTGGTGTCGTCCCTGACTGCAGCTCTCATCGCGTCGAGATCGTGTTTGTGGGTCGCATCGACTGGCACCTCCACGGCCTTCGTGCCGGCCCAACGGGAGATGATCCGGTACATGACGAAGCTGGGCCAGGCATAGACGACCGATGTCTCCGGCCCGCCCATGCTCAGGGCGATGGCGCCGAGTAGCCCGGTGCTCCCCGCCCCGAACCAGACCTGGTCGGGCTTCACCCCGAGATCCTCCGCCATGGCGATGGTCAGGTCGTGGACGTCGCTGTCGGGATAACGGTTCGACCCCTCGAGCACCCTGGCGATGGCCTCGCTGACACCGGGAAAAGGCCCCTCCGGGCTCTCATTGGACGCCAGCTTGACGACGTCGTCGGGTTCCATCCCGATCTCCCTCGCCACATCCTCGATTGGCCTGCCCGGGACGTAGGTGACCAGGCCTTCGAGATCGGGTCGAAAGTGGGGCATGGCGTGAAGATACTCAAGCGCGGGAGTTTGTGCCCGATGACGACCCTTCGACCCGAAGAAACGAGATGTGGCAGACTTTGTCCATGGGAGATTTCGACGCACTACAGGTGATCGACGCCGAAGGCCGGCTGGTGGATGACGACCCCGCCCTCGACCCCGAGCTCTACCAGAAGATGTACCGGAACATGGTGCTCGCCCGCGAGCTCGACCGGCGGATGCTCGCACTGCAGCGCCAGGGCCGCATCGGCACCTACGCCATGCTGGAAGGCCAGGAGGCGGTCCAGATCGGCTCCGCCCTCGCACTACAACCCCAGGACTTTGTCTTCCCCAGCTACCGCGAGCACGGGGTGCAGATCACCAGAGGCCTCCCCATGGAAGCGCTCCTCGCCTACTGGAAAGGCCTGCCCAACTCCCGCTGGGACATCGAGAAGTACCGCACCGGCATCGTCACCGTTCCCATCGCCAGCCAGCTCCCCCACGCCGTCGGCTACTCCTACATGACCAAGCTGCGCGGGGAGGACACTGTCTCTGTCACGTACTTCGGCGACGGGGCGACCTCCGAGGTCGATTTCCACTCGGGGATGAACTTCGCCGGTGTGTGGAAGACGCCAACTGTGTTCATCTGCGCCAACAACCTGTATGCGATCTCGGTGCCCTATCACAAGCAAACCGCGTCCCGCACCATCGCTCAGAAAGCCAGGGCCTACGGTTTCGAGGGGATCCGGGTCGACGGGATGGACCCGATTGCCGTCTACCTGGCCACCCGGATCGCGGCGAAGCGGGCCCGCGACGGCAAGGGACCGACGCTGATCGAGGCGATGACCTACCGCTACGGCGCCCACGCCACTGCCGACGACCAGACCCTCTATCGGGATTCCTCCGAGGTCGACGAGTGGAAGCTGAAGGACCCGATCGAACGTCTCCGCAAGTTCCTCGAATCCCGCGGCGAGTGGGACGAGCGCGCCGGGGAGAAGGTGGCGATGGAGATCACCGACCTGGTCAACGCTTCCATAACCTCGATCGAAGCCGACCCGCTTCCCGGCCGCGACGACGCGATCCGGCACGGCTTCTCCAGGATCCCGCCCCATGTCGTCGATCAACTCCACGCCATGCAGGAGTCGCACGGTGAGGAGCCGACCAGCTTCGAGCCCGATGAGATCTGGACGCCGGGGGAAGACCCCGACTTCGACGGAATGGAGACCGAGTCGATCAACATGGCCGACGCCATCAATCAGGCGCTGCACCAGGCGATGGAGAACGACGACTCGGTACTGGTACTCGGCGAGGACGTCGGGATCAGCGGCGGTGTGTTCCGGATCACCGAAGGCCTGCAGAAGGAGTTCGGCGAGGACCGGGTCATCGACACCCCGCTCAACGAGTCGGGCATCGTCGGCACCGCGGTCGGTATGGCCATTGCCGGCGCCAGGCCCGTGGCCGAGATCCAGTTCGACGGTTTCGTCTACCCCGCCTTCGACCAGATCGTCAGCCATTTGGGTCGTTTCCGCTTCCGGACCCGGGGTTCGACCACTCTGCCGGTTGTGGTCCGTTTCCCCAACGGGGCGGGGATCGGCGCCCACGAGCACCACTGCGACTCCCCGGAAGCCTATTTCGTGCACGCCCCCGGACTGGTGGTCGTCTGTCCGTCGTCGCCCCGGGACGCCAAAGGCCTGCTGTTGGCGGCCCTGGAAGGCGACGACCCGGTGATCTTTCTCGAGCCGAAGGTCCTCTATCGAGCGGGTCGGGAGGACGTGCCCACCGAGAGGTACACCATCCCGATCGGCAAGGCCCGGATCCGCCGCGAGGGGACCGACCTCACCCTGGTCACCTACGGCGGAATGGTTCCTCCTTCGTTGGCAGCGGCCGAGAAGTCGGGGGCGTCGGTGGAAGTGATCGACCTGAGAACGCTGTTCCCGTGGGACCGGGAGACTGTGTTGGAGTCTGTGGCAAAGACGGGCCGACTGCTCTTGATCCAGGAGCCTCAGGGCTCCGCCGGCGTCGCCGCCGAGGTAGCGGCGGTGGTCGCGGAGAAGGCGATGTACGACCTGCAGGGCCCGATAGTGCGGGTGACCGGCTTCGACGTTCCCTGGCCTCAGTTCGCCATCGAGAAGCACGCCCTCATCGACGCTGACCGGATCGTCGCCGGCATCGACCAGGCGCTGCAGGGATGACCGATAGGGCGGTTGCAGTCTTCGGCTCGTCGCAGACCGTCGTTGGCTCACCGGAGTGGGCGGAAGCGGAGTCGGTGGGCGCAGGTTTGGCCCAGGCGGGTTTTGCTGTCGTGACGGGCGGATACCGAGGGACGATGGAGGCGGTGTCGTTCGGGGCCACCAGGAACGGCGGCCATGCGATCGGGGTCACCGCCAACTCCCTTTTCCCGGGCCGGAGCGGCGCCAATCCCTATGTGAAGGCGATCGAAGACACCCCATCGCTTTCGGAGCGGATCGGGCGGATGATGTCGATCACCGAGGGCTGCATCGCCTTGCCCGGCTCGATCGGGACCGCCGCCGAGCTGATCCTGGCCTGGAACACCAACCACATCCTCCGGGTCAGCGGCCTCGACCCGATCCCGGTCGCCGCGGTCGGCGAGTCCTGGGCAGTCCTCCGCTCCGCCCTATCCGACGGCCTCGGCGCAATAGCCGAAGACGTCCACTGGGCCCCCACCGGCCAGGAGGCGGTGGCGTGGGTGGTGGAGCGGTTGGGCGAGGGATGACGGCGTATGTCGGCAAGTCCACGACAGCCGATGCTGTCGCTGATGGCGGCAGACCTAGGTCGTGCTCAGGCCGACCGGCTCAATACCCGGTTGCTCATCCAGCAAAGGGGGATTCACGTTTCAGCAGGGCCCGGAGGCCGGGAAGGTCCCGCGCTGGTCGCTCATTCAACGTTTCCCACTCCGCGACAGCCTCAACGGGCAACGTGAACCTGGCCCGATCGGCCACCACCCTTTGGGCAGCTAAGACCAGATTGGTCTCGGCGAATTCTGTGAGCGTCCCGCCTGCGGATTCAACGGCGCGATCGAACAGCCGGCGCTTCTCGGCGGAAGTTCGGAACTGGATACGATCTGTTCTCTTGCGTGGAGTCGCCATTCACTCTCGTGTCTATGTCCTGCAGCGTAAGGACCACCGCCCAGACCTCGCAAGGGAAATGCTCACCTGCTCATGACAGCGGCTTGTTCATCCGGTTGAGGACTGCTTGGGCGTAGAGGATCAGCTCGTCACGAGCAGGCAGCAGGATCGATTCCGGACCGTGGACCTCCTCGGCGATGGTTGCGGCCTCCTCGGCGCTGGTGATGCCCAGCTCCCTGAAGATCATGATCAGGTCGTAGAAATCTTGCGGTCTTCCGGCAGCCATCTTCATCGCCAGGAGGTAGCGCGCCGACGCCACTGCAACATTCAACCCCGGCACCGAAAACACCCTGGCCCCGGCGTCTTCGCCGGGAGGCAAGAAGGCCCGCACCCGGTCACTCAGCCACGTCGGTGGCAAGCCGCGCTCGGCGGCCATGGCGTCGGCCTCTTCCCGGATCGCCTCGGCAGGGCCGAACAACGCGTCGATGTCCCTGGTTACCCGCCGCTGGGGAAACTCCAGGGCAACTGCAGCTCCACCGGCGACATAGATGCTTCCGGTGATCTCTCGGGCATGTAGGCGACGGCCCAACTCTTCGAGCAGCTCCTCGATCTCCTCACGTGCGAACTCGACTCCAGCGCTCATACCGTTTCCAGGGCCCGCTCGTCCAGCCAAACCCCTCTGCTCGCCAGCTCTGGAGGAGTCCTCTGAATCGCCAGCGGGATCAAGGTGTCATCGATGAGGGCGGGGAACCACCATGGCTCGAGGCCCGGGCCAACAGTCCAATCCGGCGCTCTGACGCCACGCAGTCGACACGAGCGGGCAACTGCGGCGGCGAGTAACACATCCCAGCGACGGTCGCCGGTGGACGAAGGCTCCTGGAGAAACCGGACGATGTCAGCCGGCTCGGTGAGCGAACGGGACGCAGACAGTGCGTTGGCCAGGACACGAAGTGCGAAGACCTCATCTCCTTGTTCCAACTCGTCGGCGACAGCTCGCGCGATATCAGGGACCATCAGCCAGGAACGGGGATCATCATTGAAATCCCGAAGCAGATCATCGACCAGCAACAGCCCGCGCTCGGCATCTCGCCGATCATCCGATTCCGCCATGTCCGCTGCAACGAATGCACGCGGCATGGTGTCGCCTTCGACGAGCGCGGCGAACTCGCTGACCCGGAATATGACATTGCCTGAACGGTCGGAAACGATCGGAAAGTCCTCTCTGATCCATTCGTAGCGGTCCGGGGTGATATACCCGTCCAACCGGAGAGGATCGGTGTCCACGCCGACCGCAGCGACCCCGGTCAGCAGAAGGTGCGGCCACAGACCCTCTAGGACTGGTGCGCTCGCCCGGAACCGGTGGACCTCGGCCCGATTGCGGACCGCCCAGAGCAGCCCGCTGGGACGCAACGAGCGAAGACGCTTCCGGATCCGCGATGGCTGGTGGTCCGCCAGCCACTCGGGGGTATCTCCGGTCGAGAGCAGCCACAGTGCACCCCAAACCGCGCTCTCGGCCCACGGCCGACCCCGCAGATCTGACGTCGGCGCCCAAACCTCATTCGTTCGGTCGATCTCAAGCATGACACAATTATACCTGGTTTAGTTAATAATGTCATAGATGGAGAATTCGCCGACGAAATCGGGACGGCCAACGCCAGGGCGCTCAACGACTTCATATCCCTCAGAAAAAATCCTCAAAAGGGGCTTGACTTGGCTGGTTTGGTTTGGCATAATCGAACGTATGTTCGATA
>JBBDHT010000058.1:0-18675 GCA_040880765.1 Acidimicrobiia bacterium
CCACCGCTGACGATCCGGCCGTGCTCGGCGCGATCTCCACTCCGGTGCTGGTGGTGCACGGATCGGACACCAAGCCTTTCTGGATCCGCAGCGCGCGTCACGTGGCCGACCACGTCCCCAACGCACAGATACAAGAGATCCCCAGCGCCGGACACGCCGCCCCGCTGACCCATCCCAAGGAGCTCGCTGAAGCACTGGCCGAGTTCTTCTCGCCAGCACAGCAGCGGGCCTGACCCCACCGATCGACACGACCATGCACCTGTACTCATCGAAGGTGGGGACCTCGAACCTGAACGCTGAGAATCACGCAGATCACAACAACCGATATCCAAGCGAAAACGAGCATTCTGAGACGTGCTCGAGATCGGCACTTATGGGGGTAATCGGATGTCACGGTGTGGCCTCCTGGGTGTTGCAGTGGGAGGGTGGGCCGGACCCACCAACGGCACTTTCACGCGCTTTGGACGCCACCGCTCACGAGCGTGCTGGTGATCATGACGATTCTGTCCCGGCGCGGCTTTAGAATGGTGACCATGCCTAGAGCAATCTGGAAAGGCGCCATCAACTTCGGTCTGGTCACCATCCCGGTCGGGTTGTACAGCGCCACCGACGAGAAATCTCCCAAGTTCAAACAGCTCCGCAAGGACGACCACTCCCCCATCAAGTACAAGCGGGTTGCCGAGAGTGACGGCAAAGAAGTCGAGTGGGACGACATCGTCAAAGGCTACGAATTCGAAAAAGGCCG
Source organism: Acidimicrobiia bacterium (assembly GCA_040880765.1). Classification (GTDB taxonomy): domain Bacteria; phylum Actinomycetota; class Acidimicrobiia; order Spongiisociales; family ZC4RG35; genus MA-ANB-1. Next base: position 746 of record JBBDHT010000058.1, read on the forward strand.
TTATGTCGTATTCACCGACGACGAGCTCGAAGGGGTCAACCCCGACGGCAACAAGCTGGTCGATGTCGTCCAGTTCGTCGACGAATCCGAGATCGACCCCATCCTCTTCAAGAAGACCTATTACCTGGCCCCGGAGAAGACCGGGATCAAGGCCTATCAGATCCTGGAACAGGCCCTCACCGAGAAGGGACGCATCGGTATCGCCAAAGTCTCCATCCGGGACAAACAGCAGCTGGCCACGCTCCGGTCCAAAGATGGCGTCATCGTCATGGAGACGATGTACTGGCCCGACGAAATACGCGCCGCCGAGTTCGAAGAGCTAGACGCCGACATCGAGATCCGGAAAGAAGAAGTCGAGATGGCGGCATCGTTGATCGACAACCTCACCCGTCCCTTCGAGCGTGAGGCCTACGTCGACAAGACCCGGGAACAGATCGAAGAGCTCGCAGCAAAGAAGGTCGCTGGCGAAGAGATAGTTGCCGTCGATTCCTCTCCCGAGCCCACCAAGGTCGTCGACCTCCTCGAAGCCCTCAAGGCTTCGGTGGAAGCCACCAAGAAGGCGGCTAGTTAAGCCGGCTCCAGCGGGCCTTCGTTCTCCCAGGTGATCTCGGAGGCATCAGCGATCTCGACTCCCTTGTAGACCGGTGCGCGTAGATGTGAGTCGGCCGTCCACTCCTTGAACTCCACATTGACGACGATGCCCGGATCCACCCAATGCAGCCGGCCGGGATAACGAACGGCGGGTTGGAAAGGGGTAGTCTCCCTCTCCAGCTCGTCGAGCGACCCCTTGATCGCAACGAGAGTCTGGTCGTCGAACCCCGAGCCCACCGCCCCGACGAACCGGAGCTTCGCATCGTCCCAAAGGCCGAGGAGCAGAGACCCGAAGGTCGACGACCTGGCTCCCTCTCCTTCGGCATACCCTCCGACGACCGCCCGCATCCTTCTCCGAACCGACACCTTGCGCCAGTCGGGTGACCGCCGCCCGGGAAGGTATCTGGAGCCTGACCGCTTGGCGACGATGCCTTCGATGCCTCGAGCCTTTACCGCCTCATAAAGGGCGGTACCCGACCCCCGGGTCGGTTCTGTCACGACCAAGGGCGAAGGCAGGTCGAGCCCGGTGAGGATTTCCTGGCGATCCTCATACGGCTCTCCCGTCCGGATCTCACCACCCTGATAGAGCACGTCGAAGACCACATAATTCACCGCTGTCCTGTCTCCGGTCCCCGACCCTCCGACCCCGGTTCGTTTCTGGATTCGGTCAAAGCTGGGCCGTCCCTCGTCGTCGAAGGCCACGATCTCACCGTCGAGAACCACACCTTCGGGAATCGGGAGCGTCCCCAACTCGGGAAACGGCTCGAGCAGATCGATCCCGCGCCGGGAGCGGGCCCGGATCTGGCCGTCATGCGACAGCACCGCCCGGTAGCCGTCCCATTTCACCTCGAACCACCAATTCGGGTCGTCAAACGGAGCCTGCCAGCGTGTGGCCAGCATCGGCTCGAAGCCAGGCAGCATCAGCCGGCGGCTCTGTTGTTCAATCAGAGGCCAGTTCTTCGCGAACTATCCGGTTGACCAGTCCCCCGTCGAGGTCGTCGCCATGCTCTTTCATGAGGGCTCCGATGACCCTCCCGGCTGCCTTTTCGTCCCCGGCAACACCGAGAGAGGCGATACTCACTTTCACCAGGTCCCGGGTTGCCTCCTCATCGAGTTTCCGGGGTAGCCAACGATTCAGATACTCGACTTCGTAGCCGAGCTTCTCGGCCATGGCCCGGCCCCGTTCCCCCAGGTTCTCGTACTCTTCTTTCGACTTCTTCATCTTCTTCACGTAGCTGGAGATCACCTGCTCGTAGAGAGCATCGTCAGCCTCGCCTTTGAACCCGGCCTCGCTAGTTGCCAGGGAGATCTCGCTCTGGACCTGACGTATCACGTCACGGCGCCTGGCGTCTTTGGCCAACATCGCCTCTTTGAGCTCGGCGGCGAGCTGTTCCTTGATTGTCATGTGAGACTCCCTAGAAGATCGATGGTTGTCGGTGGGTCGTCGGTAATGATGCCCCACACACCCTGGTTCACCAACTCACCGATATGCCTCTCGTACGTTTCGCCGGATCGGGTCGACCACACTCCTACAGCGATATCGGCGGGTAGATCGTCAGACGATGCCAGGACCAGGTCGACATCAGGCATCAGGTACCGGTGGCCCCGTTCCCGGCAATGCTCGGTGGAATCTCGCAGGTCACCCAACCCTCCGACATTGAGACCTGTCAGGGCGTCGGGAAACGCGGTGCGGACGGCGTCGACGGTAGCCCAGTTGAAAGAGGTCACAATGTCGGAGGACCGCGCCATCGCACCGGCCTCCAGGCCGAGGCGATGATCCGGCTCATAGCCGACTTCTCCAGGCATGTTTTTGATCTCGAGCAACGCCGGCGTTCCGGGAATTGCAGCCAGTGCCTCGTCGAGCAGACAAGGCTTCGCCCCTCCACCGAGATCCACCTCGGCGAGCAGGCTCCACGGTGTTGTAGCCACAGCCAGCTCACCCAAGAATGCATCGTGTGCCAGGACCAGCTTTCCGTCAGATGACCTGCGAACATCCATCTCCACCGCATCACAAACAGATGCGGCAGCGATGAACCCGGGCAGGGTGTTATCGGGGTGCAATTCCGGCCACCCGCGGTGACCGATGACTTCGGTTTGTGTGCTCACGGAATATTTTTCCCAGAAACTCGTTTACAAGTATGGATCACACCACTAAATTCATTGAAGAATCCTCTCGCACCCGCGCCGTTTTGGTGGGAATGCTTGTGAAAAAGATCACAATCCCAAGGAAGTTTTGTGCTTACAACCCAGATAACAACTGACTGGCGAGACCTTGCCTCGTGTAGGGACTCCGAACCGAACCTCTTCTTTCCAGTAGGGACCACAGGTCCTGCAGTGGAACAGATCGATGCCGCGATCGCAATCTGCTCGACGTGCATGGTCCAGGAAGACTGCCTCCAGTACGCCCTCGAGACCAACCAGGAATCGGGTGTGTGGGGCGGCTACGCCGAAGACGACCGGCGCCGCCTGCGCAAGCGTTGGCTCGCCGACCGACGCAGACGCTCTGCCTGAGCAACTCTCTGAACGAAGACCCTCCCATCGGGAGGGTCTTTGTTTGTCTAGACAGCCGGGGCGAAGCCGACCGCCTGGTCGGCTTTCGCTGACTCCACCTCGACAAAGGCAATGTTCCGTGCGGGGATACCGACCTCCCGACCTTTATTGTCGGTCGCCCAGAACACATCTGCGGATTCGACAGCAGCTGCCACCGACTCCTTGAATGCTTTCAGGTCATCGATTTCGAGTTCGACGACCTTGCTCGACTCCGCCACTCCAATACGAACTTTCATCTGTTTCCAAATCCTCGACTGAACCTGATCGTAACCCCCTTCCCACGGTTCGCAGGAAGCCTTATGTTGTTTCGATGAGCCGTTCGTTCACAATCGCCTTTCTGGTGGTGGCCGTGTTTGCGGTGATGACCGTCGCCACCGCCGGGCCCACGGCCACTGTGGGCTATTCGCCGATCGAGTTTGCGGAGTCTCCGCGGACCACGGTGGTGGTCGAAAGAGGAGACCACCTGTGGAAGATCTCCAAGCGGGGCCTCGGTGCGATTCTGCAGCGCGAGCCACACGATCAGGAAGTGCGGCCTTACTGGTTGGACACCATCGCGATCAATCGCAATTCGTTGCGCTCCGGCAATCCCGATCTGATCTTCCCGGGCGAAGAGGTAACGCTTCCGGAGAGCCCCGACCGCTAACGGTTCGCTGTGAGCTTGGCCACCTTGCCGTCGTGGGTCGCAGCAAAAAGCTCACCGTCACCCCGAACGCCGAAGGTGTTGATCTGACCGATGGCTCCGAGTTCGGAGGTCCAGTCCCTCTCCTCGGACACCTGGCCATCCACAAACTTGAACGATTTGATCCACTGGGTGCACCAGTCGCTGTAGAAGTACGTGCCGTGCAGTTCGGGGATCTCAGCGCCGCGATACACATAGCCACCGGTGACCGAACAACCCTGATCTGCCTCCGACCCGTGGAGGTACGTGATCGCCGGTGCGGTATAAAGCGAGAGGTCGCAGTCCTGGACGTGGAAACAACGGGTCCCTTCGACGTCGGACCAGCCGAAATTGAAGCCGCCCTCACTGATGGGGACGACGTTGATCTCCTCCTGATCGGCATGGCCCACGTCGGCTATGTAGATCAACCCGTCCACCGTGTCGATACTGAAACGCCACGGATTTCGAAGACCGTACGCCCAAACCTCCGGAGCACCTCCGCCATCGACAAACGGATTCTCCGGCGGTACACCGTAGGGGTCTCCGCCGTCCACATCGAGGCGTGATATCGCCGCGTACATAGTGTTGGGATCCTGACCCTGGTCCCGGGAGTCGGCGCCGTCACCTTGTGCCGAATACAGATACCCATCAGGGCCGAAAGCCAGCTGACCTCCGTAATGGCGGATATCGGTGTGACCCTCGGGTTGAGGCAAGTTGAAAAGTACCCGCTCGGAGTCGGGGTCGGCGCGGTTGGGGTTGGTCGCCGATACGGTGAATTCTGAAAGCTGTCGGTTGCCTGCGGAGGTAGTACCGGGTGTGGTGAAATAGACGTAGAACTTGCCGTTGGTTGCAAAATCCGGGTGGAACGCAAGGCCAAGCAGTCCCTGTTCGATACCGTTGGCGAGAACCCGATCGTCGATGGCGAGGAACGCGGGGTCGAGCATCTCGTAGTTCTCGTCGAGGATCCTGATCACCCCGACCCGTTGAACAACGAAGAGCCGGTTGTCCCCCGGAGGTGATCCGAGGGCTACGGGCTGTTGGAATCCTTCGAAGACCACATCGAGGCTGACACTCTGCAGTTCAGGGAGGTTGGCGCCCGTGGTCGACGTCTCCCCCGGAGTCGTGGTCCCGGTCGGTTGGGTGGTGCCAGTGCCGTCCGCTCCTGTCGTTATCGTCTCGCCGGCGACCGGTTGGCTGGTAGTGGTTGACCCCTCCTGGCCCTCACCCCGGAGGAACAGGAAGACGATCAGGAAGACAAGTACCAATCCGATGACCAGACCCCGGAGCCGGGATTGGGCAGGGGAGAGGGGTTCTCTATGTCGAGCGCTCACTCAGGCGGAGTGTAGGAAGCGGATCGGTAAATGAGAATCTCTCCGTGATCTGGCAACGGGGCATTAAACGTTGTCGCCTAGGAAGATTTCCGAAACCGACGACTCCATGAAGATCGCCTGCAGAGCTTCGGCGACAATGGGTGCGATTGAGAGCACCTTGACCTTGTCGAGGCTTCTCACGTCGTCGCTCACAGGGAGCGTGTTCGTGATGATCATCTCCTCGATGGGTGCGTTCTTGATCCGATCGATCGCCGGATCCGAGAGGATGGCGTGGGTGGCAGCGATGCGGACGCTCAGTGCCCCGTATTCGCGCATCATTTCGGCAGCGTTGCACACTGTTCCGGCGGTATCGATCATGTCGTCGACGATCACAACATGTTTGTCCTTGACCCGCCCCGCCATCGACAATGCATGAGAGACATTGTGCTCTTTCGGGTCGCGTCGCTTGTAAATGAACGCAACTGAGGCATCCCCGAGCCTGCGGGCGTACCGCTCGGCGCGCTTCACCCCTCCCGCATCGGGAGAGAGAACCGCAATTCGACCCTCGATCTGATCAGCGACGTAGTCGGCGATCATCGGGATCGCGGTTAGATGGTCGAACGGCTTCTGGATGAATCCCTGCAGCTGTCCGGTGTGGAGGTCGACGGAAACCAGTCTGTCGGCTCCCGCCGTCATGAACAGATCACCCACCAACCGGGCGGAGATCGGCTCGCGCGGCATGACTTTCTTGTCCTGGCGCGAGTAACCATAGAAGGGCATGACGGCCGTGATCCGTCGGGCCGAAGCACGACGAAGAGCATCGATCGTGATCAGCTGCTCCATGATGTGCTCGTTGACCGGGTGACAGTGGCTCTGGATCAGGAAGCAATCGGCTCCACGTACCGACTCGATCGGCCGGGCGTACAACTCTCCGTTGGAGAACTTCGACAGCTCGAGCGGGCCGAGCGGAAGTCCGATCATTTCGGCTACTTCCTCCCCGAGGGGGATATTGGCACTGCCCGAGAAGAGCAACATGCGGTTCCGGGAGACGATGTCCACTTTTTACTGCTCCTCGGTTTCCTTGGCTGCCTGTCGTTCGGCGCGTCTGCGAGCGTAGCCCTCGATATTCTTTTGTTCGCTGCGCTCCACCGCCAGAGAATCGGCCTCGACGTCCCGGGTGATCGCCGAGCCGGCACCGGTGATCGCCCGGTCACCAATCGTCAGCGGCGCCACCAACATGGTGTCGGAACCTATGAACACATCTTCACCGATGATGGTGGCGTGCTTTTCGTAACCGTCGTAGTTGCAGGTGACGGTGCCGGCCCCGATGTTGGTTCCCCGGCCGATGGTGGCATCGCCGAGGTAGGTGAGGTGATTCGCTTTGGCACCCTCCCCGAGGACCGAGTTCTTGGTTTCGACAAATGTGCCTAGTTTTGACCCGTCCTGAAGGACCGTTCCCTTGCGCAGGGACGCGTAAGGACCCACCTCGCAATTCTGCCCGATCACGGCGCTGCGCAGCACCGAATACCAGACAAAGCTCGAAGATCCGATCTTCGAGTCCACAGCAAAGACATCGGGCCCGACCCGGGCGTCGGCGCCCACCACTGTCTGACCCTCGAGGTGGACGCCGGGGTATATCGTCGCCCCCGGTTCAATTGCCACCGTATCGTCGATGTATGTGCGTTCCGGGTCGATGATCTCGACACCGGCCTGGAGATGGGCCGTGTTGATCCTGTCCCGAAGCTGCTTGCGCGCTTCGGCGAGTTGGTCCTGTGAATTGATCCCGATCACCTCTCGAGGAGCGGCGTTCACCGTCTCCAGTTTTGCATGTCCGCGGGAAAGAATCCCGATTACATCAGTTATGTATAACTCCCCCTGAGAGTTGTCGCTTGTGATCTGTTCGAGAGCCTCGACAAGATCGCCCGCGCGAAAGGAGTAGATGCCAGCGTTGATCTCCTTGATTTCAAGTTGATCGGGGGTGCAGTCCCGGTCTTCGACAACCCCAATCACCGACCCGTTCTCCCGTACGATTCGGCCATATCCGGCGGGGTTTTCGAACAACGACGTAACTAGCACTGCAGAGGTCGCCGCGGGGCGGTCGACCAAGGAGGCAACGAGATCCGCGGGGATCATCGGCATGTCTCCGTTCAGCACGACGACGGTGTCGTCCGGAGCGATGCCGTCGAGTCCGGCGAGTCCCACGCGGGCAGCATGGCCGGTACCCAATTGCTCTTCCTGGATCGCGACCCGGATACTGGAGTCGAGATGGGGTCGAACGACGTCGGCGCCGTGGCCGAGAACCACGACAATCGACTCAGGGTTCGACTTGGCAGCCGCGTCGATAACCCATCCGACCAGGGTCCGGCCCGCTGCAGTATGCGCCACCTTCGGTAGCGCGGACATCATTCGTTTGCCCTGACCGGCGGCCAGAACGATCACATGTGTTGGCAAGTCAGCCTTTCGTAGGCGATCGCTGGGGGGGCAGGACTCGAACCCACTCTTACAGGACCAAAACCTGCCGTGCTACCAATTACACCACCCCCCACAGCGGGGAGGTTCAGGTTAACGAACGAGAACGAAAACCAAGAGCCAGAACCACTCAACTGTTCCCCCAGCGACCGAAGGGAGCGGCTGTTCCCCCAGCGACCGAAGGGAGCGGCTGTTCCCCCAGCGACCGAAGGGAGCGGCTGTTCCCCCAGAGGCGAAGCCGAATGGGGGAAAGGTTCCTGCGCCCGCCGACAGGCGGGCGGAGGTAAGGGGGCATGAAACTCCCCAAGATGAGACCAGACGCGACCCAAACACCAGCGGGTGGGACCAGCCCCCTCCCCGGCTCCTCCGTCGCCGAGAGACGCGTGTTGCGGTCCTCGGGCGTGCTTGACTGTCCTCCCGCTTGCGTCGAGGATTTACTCCACGCGCTCTACACCCTTGGGGCGGGCTGCTGCGCCGGTGGCGGCTCTTGTGCCGGGGACCGCGGCAGCTGCCAGTACGGCCTCCTCCTCGCTGGCGAAGAAGCCGAAACAGGCCGAGCCGGAACCGGTCATCATCACTGCGGTGTCCCAGAGGCGGGCGGTGTCGCTGACGAAATCACCGAGAGCGGGTTCGACGTCGACGGCAGCCCGATAGAGATCATTTCGGATTGGATAGCTATGACGGAGCACAGGCGGCAAGAATCGGTCCGGAACCTCAAAACCGACCGGCTCACCTATCTCATCCCACCGTTTGTAGACCTCCGGGGTGGAGAGGCCGAATTCGGGGACCACGACGGCAAAGGCGATCGCCTCGAGGTGCGGAATCGACTCAATCAGCTCGCCGTAGCCGGTCAGCTCGGCCGTTCCCCCCACCAGCGGGAAGGACACGTCCGAACCGATTTCGGGCGCCACCAACACCGCCTTGTCGTGGTCGGCACCAACGATGTCGCAGCCAGCAATCAGCGCGGCCGCTGCGTCTGCGGAGCCACCGCCGAGACCGGCCTGCAGAGGAACTCGCTTTTCCAGCCTGAACCCCACCGGGGGGATCTCGATCTTGGTGCGAAGTCCTGTCAGCGCCTTCAGAACGAGATTGTCACCCCCGTCCGGCACCTCGATACCGACGATTTCGAGCTCGTCGGAGTCGGCTTCCTCGGCTTCAAGAACATCACACCATTCGATCGTCTGGACCAGCGAACGCAGTGGATGAAATCCGGTGTCGTCGACCCTGGAGACGAGGAGGTTGAGATTGAGCTTCGCCGGCGCCAGATACTTCACGAGTTCGCTCCGGCCAGCCGCAAGAACTCAGCGGGTGTGAGGTCCTCAGCCCTCGCGGTTGGAGCGATGCCCACCGATTCGAGCACTTCGACGGTGTCCGCGAACTCTTCGGCGAGCGAGCGTCTCAGCATCTTCCGGCGTTGCCGGAATGCCACCCCCGCCAGCTCGATTGCCCTTTCCGAATGCGGAGGAGTCGGGACCCGCGGCATGACCAGCACCGCAGACTCGACCCTGGGCGCCGGGAAGAAGACCTGAGGCGGAACCGTGAAATCGAGTCGGGGCATCGTGTGAATCTGGGCGACAATCGAAGGCAGCCCGTAGTCCCTGCTGCCCGGCGATGCACAGAATCGGGATGCCACCTCTTTCTGCACCATGACGACAAAGAGCTCGGCCTGGCCAACGTGCCGCATCGCGTCGAGGACCAGCGGGGTGCCAACGTTGTAGGGAAGGTTCGCAACGAACTTCCAGGACCTGGCCTTGTCCAGCACATCGGCGAGGTCAACGTCCATGATGTCCTCGAATCGCAGGTCGACGTCGAGGCCAGCGGTCACCTCTTCGAGCAGGGGACGGAGGCCACCGTCGACCTCATATGCAATGACATGGGCTCCGGCCTCGGCGAGAGCCGCAGTCAACGTCCCGGTGCCGGCTCCAGCTTCGACGACCCTATCCCCGGGCTGAATCCCTGCCAGCGACACGATCTTCGTCGTGATGTTGGCGTCCGCCAGGAAATGCTGGCCGAGACGGTGAATCGGGGTCAGCCCGTGTCGTTGCAGCATCGATGCGATCTCTCCCCTCGTCTGCGGTCTCATCTCCGGAAGATCCGGGTGGCGTTGGCTGAGGTCGACGTGGCGGCCTCCTCCGGTGAGAGCCCCCAGACCCGGGCCAGGGCCTCGCCGACGAGAGCGACCCAGGCGGGCTCGTTGGGCTGGCCACGATGAGGCGGCGGTGCGAGATACGGAGTGTCGGTTTCGATCAGCGCCCTCTCCGGCGGAACCAGCTCGGCACCTAGCCTTATCGTCTCACCGGTTTCGAAGGCGAGCGGGCCGGCGAAGGAGAAGGCGACACCGAGGTCGAGAAAACGGCGGGTCCATTTGCGTCCCCCGGTCCAGCAGTGAAGAACGGCCCGTCCTCCCTCCCCGGAACCTTCGAGGATTTCGTGGACGTCCTTGAATGCGTCCCGGCAGTGGACGATGATCGGAAGGTCCTTGGCAACGGCGAGCTCGAGCTGAGATCGAAAACTGTCGATCTGAGCCTGACGCGGTGACAGGCTCCGATAGAAGTCCAAGCCGGTCTCGCCGACCGCCGCCACCCGGTCGGCCATCTCGGCAATTTTCGAGGCCTGCTCCGGCCAAAGGGTTGCTTCGTGCGGATGCAGGCCGGCAGTAGCCACGACCCGGTCGGGAAACTGATCTGCCAGAGCGATCGAGTCGGCCGACGAGGCTGCGTCGACCCCTGGCACCACCACCCAGTCGACTGTCTCGGCCCGGGAGAGCATGGTCGCAGGCTCGCGCTCGTCGAGCTGTAGGTGGCAATGGGTGTCGACCCAGGTCACGTCAACGATCCTGACGGGTGCACACTCCCGCTCCACCGTTGTAGGCTCGCCCCACAAGGAGGATTGACGGAATGGAAAGTGGCATCGCCCGGAAGATCGACGATCTCGGCCGGATCGTTATACCCGCCGAGACGCGCAAGCTCTTCAACATCCGGGAGGGCGACCATCTCTTCATCTCCGTGGAGGGCGGCTCGATCGTCATCCGCAAGATGACCGACACCTGCACCTTCTGTGGGACCGACGTCAAGGTCAAACAGTTCAAGGACAAAGGCATCTGCGCGAGCTGTAGGTCTCAACTTCGTTCCTGACTCCTGAGCAGTTCTTCGTAGATCTCCCGCCGGGGGTGGCCGGAGGCCCGTGCCGCCTCCCGAGCGGCAGCCGAAGCCGACTCTCCAGACTCCATCAGCGCCCTTGCCTTCGCCACCGAAACACCGATGTCGTCGAGACGCTTCTCGCCGGGGCCGATAACCACGCTGAATTCACCGCGGCCGGCAGTGTCGCCCCAGTGGGCGATCGCCTCATCCAGGGTCCCTGTCCAAACTTCTTCATGCAGTTTGGTGAGTTCCCGGGCCACCACGACCTGGCGTGTCGAGCCGAGCACTTTCTCCAGGGCCTCGAGATCGGCAACCAGCCGGTGCGGGCTGACAAACAGGACGATGGGTCGTTCCTCGTCGACAAACGACCGGATCCGGCGCTGTCGCTCTGCACCCTTCCGGGGAAGGAACCCTTCAAAGACAAATCGGTCGCCGGCGAATCCAGAAAGTGCCACCGCGGTGGTCACCGCACTTGGCCCCGGTATCACGGTGACCGCGATCCCTGCGGTACGAGCCAGCCTGACTGCGTCGGCGCCAGGATCCGACACCGACGGCATACCCGCGTCGGATACCAAGGCCACCTTCTCCCCCGCCTCGAGGCGTCCCAGCATCTCATCAGTTCGTTCGGATTCGTTCCCTGAGAACATCGAGCGCATTGGAACTGTGATGCCTATATGGCTGAGAAGCTTCCCGGTGCGCCTGGTGTCCTCGGCATAAACCACGTCGACCATCCCAAGTGTGGAGCGAAGCCGCTCGGAGATATCCCCAAGGTTCCCGATTGGAGTGGCACACACGTAGAGAAAACCCTTATCCGACATCAGCCATCTCGACCAGCGAACCAACTTCGGGGACACCGGTGCCGGCCGGAAGCTCCACGAGATACTGAGCCCCACGGAACCAAGCGAAGCGGTTCGGGTAGAGGGTGCGAACCTCCACGACCCGCCCCCGACCGTCGACTGCCACTGTCTCGATGGCGCGCGACATGCCCATGGTGTGTACCGCCGAGCGTCGGATGACGATGCCGCGACCCGCAGCGGACAGATTCACCCCCCGGAACCGCTCGAAAAACGACTCAGTCAAGACAAGACCCTCAACCGACCACGACCCTGCTTTCAAACCGACGTACTTCACGGTTCCAACTTAGATCGCCGCAGTCCGGCAGAACAGAGGGTCACCCCTTGAGATCGTCCCGGATCGTCTCTCCGAGCGACGGAACATCAGAGGCGATGAAGGTGAGTTGGTCGTCTATCACCTCGACCCAGACGAAGGCAGACTCCGGGACCGATGTCCGGGCAAACTCGAGGAGGGCCTCCTCGGTCTCAGCCTGATCGGTTGCTGTATCACCTTCGTAGACGAGGACGAAGACTGCATTGCTGCCGTCGAACCAGAACGAGTACCGATCTCCGCCCCACCCGTCAGCAGCCTCCAGAGTGGCGCTATCGCCCAGTACCTCATTGAACAAGATACGGAGTCCCAGCTCGCCCCATACTGACGACTCCCGCAACTCGTAGCCCGGGACATCGAACTCGGGCATAGTCACGTCCAACGGAAGGTCGCGGCCGTAATCATCAGGCGTGATCACCTGCTCGGTGGAACCGGGTAGGTCGACGAAACGCTCATATGCCTCGTTGACAGTTTCCCAACCGTCGGCCATATAGATGTCCTGCACGAAAGTGAGTCCCGTGTCATATGGAAAGAGAAGAGCGTCCTGGATGAACTGCGGGGCTGAGTCGAACTGCTCTGTCCCTGTCTGCAATGCCTCAGCGAAGAACTCACCCAGCTCCTGTTGGGAGAGGGTCTGCAAATAGAGAACTTCGGTGAAGCTCGCATCCCCCTCGAGCAGCGCCTGGTAGGCCGATGCTTCGTCATACCTCTCCTCGTCGAACATCGCCTGATATTTCGAGTGGAAATCGAACCGTTGATCGGTCAGCGCATGCGTCAGCTCATGGACCAGGGTCGCCCTCTGCACCTGGCTGAAGCCTGAGGCAGTGATCGGAACCACCAACTCTCCGGTCTCGCCGTCGTAGAAGCCGGCAACCTGTTCTCCGTACAGATCGGTGAGCAGAGTGCGCAGGTCGAGGGTGCCGTCGAGGAGCCCGAGGAGCTCGTAGAGCGCCTGGTCGGCGGGCAGGTTCTCTGCCTCTTCTTCAATCTGCTCGCGCACCAAAGCCTCCAATTCGACGTCGGTCACCACCGAGATGAGAGGTGCTTCTAGGAAACTCAGCTCGCGTAGCTCCTGGGTGACGTTGACCAGCTCGAGCAACTCGTCGCGGACCGCTTGAGGCAGACTTTCGGTGCCTGGCAGCTCATCGATGACCAGCATCGTTGTGGTTGTCGTGGTCTCACCAGGCTGGGTTGTAGTCGTCGTCTCTTCCACTGGAGACGTGGTTGTCGATTCGATAACGCCACTGTCGGTGCAGGCGGCAGCCACCAGCACCAGGGCAACAAGAAAGGCAAATCGGCGCATCCTGACCATGGCGGATCAGGTTACCGGAGGGGTAGCCGTAACCGGTGCGGCTCGGCATTCCGCACCTGGCCCACGCTCTATGGGTTTCCTGGGCTTTTACGTGGGAGGTCGATTTCGTTGCCGCTCCGTGGAACCGAGACTATTTAGCCTTCGGCTTCCTCTGCCAGCAGCTCGAGGCGCTCCAACAGCACCCGGTGCTCGTCTCGCAACTGGGTGACTCTGGAGAGGAGTTCGCCCTGCTCGGCGGGCTCATCGGTGGCGGTGTCTTCGACTACCTCAATGGTGGCCAGCTCAGTATCGATCTCGGCCAGCCGGTCGCGTATCCTCTCGACCCTATCGGATAGTGGTTCTTTGGTCATTCCCGGTCATTACCCGCCGCCCATCCGCCTATAAACTCGGGTCGCCGACGAGCCCATCCCATCGACAAAGCGGGCGCATCCTCTCGGGTGATCGCGGAGGTCGGACTGGTTGTACTGTGGAGTGGAAATCAGTAGCCATGTGCGCCGGAAATCATCGTGCGAAGACCTAACCCAACGCCGGGGTCGCCCATCTCATGGACGCCGACCTGGAACGGATAGAAGAACATGACGGCTCCCGCGGCTAGCTTCCGCCCGTCTACTGAGTCGGACTGGGCCGCCATCTGGCCCGTAATCGCAGCAACGCTGAGCGAGGCTGACACCTACCCGTATCCGTCGACCACGACGCACGACGAAGCTCGACGGATCTGGATGACCGACGACAACGTGGGGAGGGTTGCTTTCGTGGCCGAATCCGAAGGACAGGTGGTGGCCACCGCGTACCTAAAACCCAATCAACCCGGACTCGGAGATCACATCGCCAATGCAGGTTGGATGGTCAAGCCTTCGATGAGGGGTCTCGGCATCGGTCGACGATTCGCCGTCTACGTCATCGAGCAAGCGCGCCAACGCGGCTACCTGGGAATGCAGTTCAATGCGGTGGTATCCACGAACGAAGCTGCGGTCGCCCTTTGGAAGTCGCTGGGCTTCGACGTCGTGGGCACCGTGCCGCGGGCTTTCCGCCATCACCGTGACGGCCTGGTGCCGATCTACATCATGTACCGCGACCTCTAGGCCGGTATTCGGCTATTCGACGGGGGTTCGGCCGCGCACCCTGGGGAACCGGATCCGCTGATGCTGGCTGCAACGGTCGAATCGGTTGTACCGGTTCAGCCGCGTGTTGCACGACTCGTCGGCGCACACGCGGTCGTCGTTGAAGGTCCTCGGAGACCTTCCCGTCACTTGCGGCTTCTGGCCTGTAATCGTGTCTGTTGATCGTTCCACAAATTGCTCCTGTTGCTATGACCGATGCTTACCCCCCACTGCGGCAACGGCAAACGTCCTTGTGGGCCCACCGTCCGTCCCGGCTCGATGACCGGTCCGAAGTGGTGATGAATCAAAGGCTCGAGATCGAGACGTTCTGGTCGTCGGCCTGAAGACTCCGGGTCAGAGGAATGCCTTTAGGTCACCCGCTGAGTCCTGTCGACGTACACGTCTAGAGCTCGCCTGAGATGAGGATTTCGCCGGTGGGTTGCTCGCTACCGCCCGCTGGCTCGATGGTGACGCCGAGTGCCTCCACCTCACGCAGATCGCCGGACACGAGTTGTGACGTGCCGCCTTGGGGGTCGGGCCGGAACGTGCCTGCAGGCGAGGCCCCATCGCTCGATATCGTCCAAAGCTCGTAGACCTCGGATGGGTCGACGGGATCAAGACCCTCCGCTGAGAACACCCCCAAGCCCAATTGCGGGGAGAAGGCAAACGTGGCGGAGACACCGGTCGGCGCATGGAGAGACACCAGCACCACATCGGTGGCGGTCAGAATCTGCCGTGTTTGATCGGCAGTCATCTCGACGAGAGTTGCTCGCTCGTTGAGTTGAGCCACGACGAACCCGAGCACCACCACCATCACTACGGCCAAGGCGGCCGCGACCGGGACGAGCATCCGTCGCCACAAGACGAGACGCCGGGGGTGGGGGCAACGACGCGCAGGGACCACCGTCACTGGTTCTATCCCTCAACTGGTGCGGCAAACACGGTGACCCGTTCCGTCCCGCATTTTGGCGCGGGGACGCTGGCCTTCGTCTTTCGCAAGCCGGCCTGTAGTTGGACCCGGTATCGGCCCAACAACTCGAAGGTCGGGGGCTCAAATCCCCCCGCTGCAAAGTACCTCTTGTCCCAGACAGGGGAAATTTCTGTTGGGGCGCCTCCCACCTGCCGACTGGCTGAGCGCTGCCAGTATGAACCTCAATGAAGGCAGTGGTCTAGGAACGGTACGGCTCACCCGCCTGAGACCCTCGTGAACGACGCGCGGCACGTCATATCCGAGGTTGCCTGACCGTCGACCTCGGCTGGACCGAGGTCGACATGGCCAACGACCGAGAGGCGGTGTTCGCCGAGCCATAGCCTCTGCGCCACTGGCAGGTCATCGCGCGCCACATCCCCGGGCTCGACCCGTGGCCGGCAGCGAAAAGAGCGCGAGTGACCGGCGGCCGGTCGACACCGACTGCATGGCCTCGATCATCGAGAGAGATCATCGTCAGGCCGGAGCACCGACGATCTCGATGTTGTATCTGGCAAACGCCTCGACGATCGCGCGAGGATCGGGAGCTTCGTCCGGAGAATCTGGAATTCGGGCTTCGGGCGCGATTTCCCCCACGTCCTGCACCAGGTTCTCGAATAGCGAGCCAGTATGGATGTTGAACAGCCGGGCTGGGCCGGCCCTCGAGATCTCGAACGTGTGGATCCTGCCGCGGGGGAGCCAGGCGAGACCACCTCTCGTGTACGTGGCTTCGGTGTCGTCACAGCGGAATGTCACTTCTCCGTCGAGGACGTAGAAGAGCTCGTCCTGATCGATGTGGCGATGGGGCGGCACTCCCCAGCCGGGAGGCGCTTCGAACTCGGCGATCGTCATCGCTCCATCGGTGGCTTCACCACCCACCTTGATCGTCGCCAACACACCGAGTAACCAGTAGTGGTCCCCCTCGCCCGGCTTGAGCATCTTGAGATCCGTCACAACATTCCTTTCCTTCGAGCCGTCTCACATTCGGCGGCCTTGTCATCGTCATCGGACGAGCCTCGATGCCTCAATCCCCAATTAGTGGGGTTCAGACCGCCGTCCATCCCCCAACTGGGGGATATCGGCTCATTTCACGGGTGTGTAGGATGGAAAATGAGTTGACGAGCACATACGCGGAGCGGGACCGGAGGCAGCACGAGATCGCCGCTGCGTGTCGGGATGGGCTTACGCCCATGGAGCTCCTCGAAGTGGTCTCCCGCCGGCTCAGGTCTGCCGTTCCCTTCGCAGCCGGCTACCTGTCGGCAACCGACCCTGCCACGACTCTCTTCTCGTCGGCGATTCTCCTCGACGGCATCGAGGAGGCGATGTGCGCTCCCAGCATTCGCAACGAGTTCGAGGTCGCGGACTTCAACAAGTTCAGCGACCTTCATCGCAACAGAACCGCGGCAACGACTCTGCGACGAACAACTTGGGACCGCCTACACCGCAGCCCGAGACATCGGGACGTGAACCTCCCATTCGGATTTGAGCATGAGCTCCGGGCGACTCTCTGCACCGTGGACGGATGTTGGGGCGTCATTAATCTCCTGCGCACCAAGGGGGATGCCGACTTCACGGACCACGAGCTCGACTTCGTGGATTCGATTTCCGGGATCGTCGGGGAGGGCCTCCGCACTTCGCTGACCAAGGCCCCACCTCTGGACCAGGACCCTCACATCACACCTGGTGTGATACTCCTCGACGAGAACGGGATCGTCCTCTCGATGACCGACCGAGCGGCCAAGCTGGTAGGCGAGCTCGGGCACAGACCTGTCGAAACCGGCTTTGGAGTGCCCTTGCCCGGGGAGGCCTACATCGTGGCCACGAGAGCGTGGGCCAAGGCGAAGGGACATACCGGCCCCGATCCGATCGCCCGGGTTCGATCGCGATCCGGGGGATGGCTCACCGTCCGTGGTGAGTGCACCCGGCACTCCGACGGGTCGATCGCCGAGACCGCCATCGTGATCGAACCGTCCCGCAACTCAGAGGTGTTGCCCTTGTTCGTGGCGGCCCACGGGTTATCCGATCGTGAGAAGGAAGTCTTGGCCGAGCTGGTGGATGGGCGATCGACCAATCAGATTGCACACGTGCTCTTCATCTCTGCACACACCGTGCGTGATCACGTAAAGTCGATACTCGAGAAGGTAGGAGTCAACTCGCGGGGTGAGTTGATCAGCGCCCTCTACCGACTCCACTACGAACCGGACCTAAAGACACGGCACCTTCGATAACCGGGCAACGCGCATATCGCCACCATACGAAGACGCTCGCTCCGTCAGGCCTCCTGACGTCGGCCGGGATGCCGCACAGCCGTCCCTCTGGAGCTGTGGACGCGACAGTCGAGCAGAAGCGAGCCGCCGTCGAAGGTCCGTGTCGTATCGAGTACGAGCTCGATCCGCACCCCCCTGGGAGAGCCCTGGGTCCCATGATCACCTCGCCTATGGGAGCGGCGCAAGGGGCACCTCGCGGAGGTTGATTGATGTAAGGCGGAGTGAGAAGCACCTCGCAGTAAATGAGGTGCTTCGGAGCAAAGTTATGTAGGCCGCCTGTGGAGCGCCGCACGCCGGAAAGGTAAGTTCGACCATATTGGCGGTCAATCAGAAATCGCTCTGACCAGGGCGTTCAGTGGAGCTGGGGGGACTTGAACCCCCGACCCCCTCGTTGCGAACGAG
>JBBDHT010000059.1:0-18386 GCA_040880765.1 Acidimicrobiia bacterium
AGGACGCCCGGGCCCTCCTCGAGCAATTTCTTGAACATGTCACCGTCGATGATCGGAACACCCAGCTCTTCGGCCTTGCGGGTCTTCGACGCTCCCGGTGACTCACCTACGATCAGGGCTGTCGTCTTCCCCGACACCGAACCCGTCGCCTTGCCACCCCTGGCCTCGACGGCTGCCTGGGCCTCCTCACGGGTGAAGCCTTCGACCGTCCCGGATATGACAAAAGTGGCCCCACGGAGAAGATCACCCGCCACCGATTCATCCACGTCTTCGACAAGCTTCACCCCGGCCGCGCCCAGTTTTGCCAACAGTTCCTGGTTGGCCGGGTCTTCTGCCCATTCGACGACCGCCGAAGCGATCGCCTCTCCGACACCGTCGACAGTCGAGATCTCTTCCTCAGTCGCGGCGAGCAAAGCGGGCAGACCGCCGAAGTGCCTGATGAGGACCCGGGCCATCGTCCCTCCGACATGTCTGATACCGAGAGCTGTCAACAGCCGCGCCACCGGTCTACGCTTCGCCTCTTCGATGGCAGCCTTCAGGTTGTTGACCGAGATCTCGCCCCACCCTTCCCGGCCCAGCAGCTGATCGGCATCGAACGTGAACAAGTCGGCAGCATCTTGGACCAGGCCTTCGCTCAGCAGCATGTCAATCGTCTTGTAGCCCATATGCTCGATGTCCATCCCGCCACGCCCGGCGAAATGAAAGAGCCACTCCCGGAGACGTGACGGGCATTCATAGCCTCCGGTGCATCGGGCTACGGCCTCGCCCTCCGGGCGCACTATGGGGCTCCCACAAAACGGGCACTCCGAAGGCATCGACCAGACCTTCTCCTCACCCGTGCGAGCAGCGACCACGGGCCCAACGACTTCGGGGATCACATCGCCAGCCCTTCGCACGATCACCTGGTCACCGATTCGCACGTCCTTCAACGCCACCTGATCCTGGTTGTGGAGAGTGGCGAGGCCGACCGTCGCTCCCCCGACAAAGACCGGCTCGAGGACCGCAAACGGGGTCGCTGCACCGGTTCGCCCGACGTTGATCATGATCTCGTTCAGCCTCGTCACTTGTTCCTCTGGCGGGAACTTGTAGGCAATCGCCCAGCGCGGAGCCTTGGAGGTGAACCCGAGGCGGTCCTGTTCCGCCAGCGAGTCGACCTTGATCACAACGCCGTCGGTCTGGTATTCCTCGTCGTGGCGGGTTCTCTCGGCTTCCCTGACATAGGCCATCACCTCTTCGAGGGTCCCGACCCGCTTCGAGACAGGATTGACCCGAAAGCCGAGTGTCCCCAGATAATCCATGGTCTCGGTGTGTGACGAAAGGGATGGGCCTCCCTCCAGCAAACCCAACTGATACACCCAGATATCGATACCGCGACTCGCGGTGACAGCCGGATCCTTCTGCCGGACTGATCCTGCTGCGGCGTTGCGGGCGTTGGCGAACAGACGGCCTTCGCTGTCGGCCTGTCTCCGGTTGAGCTCGTTGAAGGCGACATAAGGCATGTAGACCTCGCCGCGTACCTCGAGCACAGGAGGCGGAGATCCGGTGTGGAGCCGGAGCGGAATCGAGTCGATGGTCCTCAGGTTCGGTGTCACATCCTCACCGGTAGTCCCGTCGCCCCTGGTGGCCCCCGTGACCAACACACCGTCCCGGTAGGTCAGGACGACAGCGAGCCCGTCGACCTTGAGCTCGCACGAATACGTTTCAGGCTCGTCACCAAGCTGACGGACCAGCCGTTGACGCCATGCCTCGAGATCGTCCTCACTCTCAGCATTGTCGAGTGAGAACAAAGGGCGCAAATGCCTTACCGGCGCAAAGAGATCACCAATTGGAGAACCGACCCGCTGGGTAGGCGAGTCAGGAGTCACCAACTCGGGATGGGCAGCTTCCAGCTCCCGGAGCTCTGCGACGAGAGAGTCGAACTGAGCGTCGCTCACTGACGGATCATCAAGGACGAAGTAGCGGTGGGCGTGTTCCCGGATCGCCTGGCGGAGTTCCTCGACCCGGTCCTCTGGCTTGCTCATCACCGGGACGTTAACCGAGGGGTGTTACGAAATTGTGCTCGCGATCAGGGCACCGCCCAACACCATGTCATCGTCATAGAACGCAACCGTCTGCCCCGGAGCGATCGCATTCTGCCTCTCGTCAAACCGCAACTCGCTGCCCTCGATGGTCGCCCCAACCGGCTCACCGTGCGCCCGGTACTGCGCCATCATCAAGCCGGACCGCGCTTCCCCGGTGGTCCATGTGATCTGATCCAGCTCGACACCTTCGACGCCAAGCTCGTCCCGAGCTCCAAGAACCACAGTCGAAGTCGCCTGGTCGATGTGGATCACAAACCGCGGCTCGCCAACCGCAACCCCCAAGCCCCGCCGTTGCCCGATAGTGAACCCGGCGATGCCTTCATGCTCGCCGACGGTGTTTCCTGCGGTATCCACAACGACACCCGGATCAAACACTTCGGGGGCATGGTCGGCGAGAAATCCCCGGTAGTCACGCTGGCCGACGAAGCAGATATCCATCGACTCTGGTTTGCGCGCGGTGCGGAGCCCCATCCCCGCCGCCACCGAGCGGACCTGGACCTTGGTCAGCTCACCGACCGGGAGACGCGTCCTCGACAACTCGCGCTGGGTCAGCATCGAAAGCACATAGGATTGGTCCTTCGCAGCGTCCTCGCCGCGGTGGAGCGTCCAGATCCCGTCAGCGAGTTTGGAGCGGGCATGATGTCCGGTGACGAGCACATCACAGTCGAAATCGTCCAGGCGGGACAGAAGCCGGTCGAACTTGACGGTCCGGTTGCACTCGATACACGGGTTAGGTGTTTTCCCCGTGGCGTAGTCGGTAACGAATCGGTCGACGACACCGCCTTTGAACTCATCTGAGTAATCGAGCACGTAGTACGGGATGTCGAGTTGGGCGGCCACCCGCCGGGCGTCTTCGGCGTCGGAGACGGTGCAACATCCAGCGGTGGGGGCCTCTCCGTTGGGACCCGACCAGAGTTTGAGGGTCACCCCTACCACCTCGTGACCAGCGTCTTTCATCAGGGCTGCCGCCACCGAAGAGTCGACGCCACCGGACATCGCTACCAGGACCTTCATCGCAGCCTCGCGACGAGGTCGACGACCATGTTGGCTGCCTCGTCGGCCTCCGCCAGGGTGGAAGTCCACCCGAAACTGAATCGCACCGACTCACGCGCCTGGTCCGGGGACAGTCCCATCGCTTCGAGCACGTGTGACACCGATGCTGCACCGGACTGACAGGCCGAGCCTGCAGACGCAGCCACCCCGGCCCTGTCGAGACGCATCAGGAGGGTCTCGTTCCGAACGCCGGGGAACCGGACATTGAAATGGTGCGGGGAACGGCTCGAGTCGGGGGTGTTGACGATCGCATCGGGAACAGCGGCGACTATGCGCTGCGCAAACCGGTCGCGCACGCCACCCACATCTCCGACAAACCTATCTCGATCGGCAGCTGCGAGACCCATGGCCGTGGCCAGGCCGACCGCCCCTGCCACATCGTGTGTCCCCGACCGCCTCCCCAGTTCCTGCCCACCACCATGGATCAGAGGCTCCAGAGGGGTGCCCTCGCGAACGTAGAGCAGCCCTGCACCCTTGGGGCCGCCGAATTTGTGGGCTGTCAGCGACAGCATGTCCACACCGAGTTGTCCCACGTCGAATTTCGTCGACCCGAATGCCTGAACGGCATCGGTGTGGATGAGGACTTCGGGGTCGGTCTCTTTGACCGCATGAGCCAGAGCCCCTATGTCATTCACGGTGCCGGTTTCATTGTTGACAAGCATCAGCGACACCACAGATGTCGAAGGCGTCAGAGCCTTCAACAGCGTCGCTTCATCGATCCGGCCAGCCCTGTCCACGTTGACGATGTGCACCTTCCGGCCCCGGCGGCGCAGGAAGTCTGCAGTTTCCAGCACGGCTTCATGTTCGGTCGCCCCGACCACAACTTCCGACCGGGTGGAGCTGTTGAACACCGCCCCGATCAAGGCGAGGTTGTCGCTCTCAGTGCCGCCGGAAGTGAACACGACCTCGTTCGGAGCACAGCTGAGGATGGCGGCGATGCGTTCCCTGGCGTCCTCGAGAGCATTCTTGGCGCGCCTCGAAACACCATGGATTCCCGAGGAGTTACCGAAGGAGTCGATGGCGTGTGGCGCCATTGCCTCCCATACCTCGGGACGCATCGGCGTCGTGGCTGCGTGGTCCAGATAGATCAAGTTCCCCATTCTCGCAGCTATCGGGGCTTGGGCCAGCCCGGAGGAAACAGCGCCCGCCTCAGGCGATGAGCTGGTACACGAACGCGAAGACCAGGCCGTAGAGGGCGTAGGCCCCTACCAGGACGGCAGGTGTCTTCTCGCCCCATCCGACCCCGAACAATCCAGGATCACGCACCACGAGCTCCCCGCGAATCCCCGAGATGACCTCATCGCGCGGCATCGCCGTACCGTCTACGACCCGGGGGTGAATCCTGCGCAACTGTCCCAGGCCAGTTCCAATCAATGACCCGTGAACCAAACCGACCAGGACAGCCACTGGCCATGAGAACCCCGCGAGCGACAGGGCAAACCCGTAGAACGCTCCGTTGACAATCGATCCGATGATCACGAAATGGAGCGCCGAGCCGATGAGCATGGCCAGCTCGTGGTCGCCCGAGAAGAAGGTTCCCAGGGTGAGTTGCGTCGTGGGCATCGAAGTCGTCCCCCGGAGCGACGCCAATTCCGTGGCAAGCGACATCATGACAGTGGCCAGGAATCCGGCCACTATTGAGGAAAACAGACTGAAGTCCAATTGTTCCCTCTTCTGGATTGGGTGAGCTGTACCCCACATCGAGTGCCCCCAAACCGTCGTGGATGCCTGCCGGGAGCATTTCTGGTGGCACAATCATCCGATGGGCATCAAAATCGAAAGAGTGATCCCAGCCTCACGGGAAAAAGTGTGGTCCGAGCTGGCAGATCTGGCGTCGCACGCAACCTGGATGAAGGATGCGGTGGAGGTCGAATTCCTAGGCACTGCAAGATCCGGAGTTGGCACGAGGATGCGTGTTCCGACGAAGGTGGGCCCATTCAGGACCGTGGACATTCTCGAGGTCACAGAGTGGGTGGAAGGCCAATCGATGGGAGTGGATCACAAGGGCCTGGTCAGCGGAACAGGCCGGTTCAGTCTCGAAGGTGATGATCCGACCACCGTGGTCTGGGAGGAAACCCTTCGATTCCCCTGGTGGTTAGGCGGACCGGTTGTGGCATTCCTGGCCCGGCCAATCCTTCGCTGGATCTGGAAGGGAAACCTGCAACGCTTCTCAGCTGGGTTCGGCTCTCGGAGCCCCAATCATGGCTAGGGCTCGATACCAATCAGCCGGCCTGCGTGATCCGACCCTCTCCACCAAATGGGTAGTCGACGATCGATATCAAGCCGCCGAGAGCGTTCTGCATGAAGTTCCGTGCTCCCTGCTCGTATGTCACCCCGAGCGTGGTGAAAGCACCACCACCGAAGTCGTAGTCATTACCACCCCGGGCGAGGAAATCGATGGTGGCCGCAGTCACCACCGCATCGGTCGGCACCCCGTTGACTACAAGGGGCGTCCCATCGTCGAGTTGAGCGTTGCGTACTCTTTGCCCCTCGGGGAAGGTCGAATCCCATTCGAAGGTGAACCCTGATATCTGGGCGAAAGCACCGGAGTTGACTCCTACGAGGCTGGCGTCCGAGACAGCAGTTTCCAGAATCCCCTTGAGGGAGGTAGCGGACACGTCTTCCACCACACTCACGAAGTTGGCGAAAGGCCACTGCTGGTTTATCTCCAGCCGCGTCAACGGCTCCGGGTTAGCAGGCGTCGCGTCAGGCTTGAGAATGACGTCGGGCGAGCGGATCCCGCCGCCGTTTTGCAGTGCGATATCCGCCTCGGGAACCCCGAATGCCGCTGCTAGCTGCTGGGCCTGCCACAGCAGGGAATCGGCGGCAATGTTGCCCAGATTGGTTTCACTCACCCTCTCTCCCGGAGTCGAGACCACAAAGGCACCGCCGACGAACGATCCAAGACCTCTCCTGCTGTCCAGAGGGACCTCAGTCTCCGCCACTACTTCAGCGGCTAGATCGGCCACGAAATCGGCCACGGGCTTTTCGACCTGCGCCACCAGGTCAGGGTCGGGAGTGATCCCGTCGACAGCGGCGACACGAACCGGACCGCTTTCTTCGAAGATCTCCACCACGTTGCCGGAGCTGTCGAACCCGACTACGAGGTTACCGACATAGCCATAGGCTCCAGCGGTCGTTACCACAGGCACATTCGCCCCATCGCTTGCGACCGCCGTAAGCGGGTAGGGAAAGGCTGCTACGTCTCCGGGCAGCAGAAGATCGCCGGGGTTGGCGAGAAGTTCGTCACCGCCACCGGCCACAGCGATGTCGACACCCTGAAGCTCGGCGAGGAGAGCAAGGTCCTCATTGAGGTTCTGCAGGTGCGAGATGAAAACGATCTTGTTCACCCCGGACGCCTCCAGATCGTCGATCTCGGATTGCACTGCCCCGGCGACATCCTGCAACACTTCGACATTGCGAGGACTGGATATCGAGGCCAGGAACGGTGTAGTGGCTCCGACCACGCCAACCCTCTCACCGCGAACTCTCACCATCGTCGAACCAGCGATAATCCCCTTGTCGACCAATGCGGCCAACCTTGGCTCCGCATCAAAGATGAGATTGGCACTGAGGAAAGGCACGCGACTCGTCCCGGTTGTTCGTGAACCGAAGCTTTCGATGAAATCGGCCAAAACGTCCGGACCGAAGTCGAACTCATGGTTGCCCATGGCGATCGCGTCATAACCGATCAGGCTCATACCTATCGCGTCGTAGAAAGGCGGCCCATTGTCGAGGCTTGCCTGGAACTGAGGTCCGGCCAGAAAATTGTCACCTGATGACACAGTGAGCACACCACGTTTGGCGCGGGGATGGAGCGGCGGACCGGTCAATGCCGATCTGCGCAGATCCTCCAACAACGCCCCGAAGAGTGCGATCCCACCATAGAGATCGCCATCGATCTCGGCTGGGAGCAGCGATGACTCCCCATCGTTGTTGTGGAGCACGGTGAGCACGAACTCGACCCTCTGATCATCCGGGGCAGCGGCCGCGAACGGTGCCGCCGCGAATGCCACGAGAGCAAGGAGGGTGACTAATAGGACCAGACGCCGGAGTTGGGACATGATGACTTCCTCGGTTCTGCGATATGGGTCACGAACAATAGCAATTGCTTCATCGCGACGACTCGAGAACTCAACCAGGGTTGGGAAGTGGGTCTGCAGAGCGGTCGTGCATGTGTCACCTTCAAAAAAAAATCTTTCTTCTTCATCCGAACTGCTCGCGTGCTCCGAAGAGGACACGAACAAGAGCTACAAGGAGGCTCCCCCAGATGAAGAAAATCACAACCCTGGCCATGGTCGTCGCAATGGCGTTGACAATGGCCCTGCCCGCAGCCGCGGCCGCGCCCTCGGCAAAACCCCCGGCTGCAACCATCGTCGACATCGTTCTTGCCGATGACGGCGAGTTCGACGTGTTGCAGGCTGCAGTGATCGAAGCCGATCTTGTCGAACTGTTGAACGGCAAGAAGAAGCTACGGGTGTTCGCACCCACCGATGCTGCGTTCGTCTCGACGTTCGAAGGCATCCTCGGCGGCCCGCTCTCCGAGCAGGACGTCATCAGCTTCATCGAAGCCGGCGGTGTCGATGCGGCCTTCGGAGACGGTGCCCTGGTCGACATCCTGAGCTACCACGTGACGAAAGGCGATCGCGCACCGGTGCTGGCGAGACCCTTCTACCGCACCTTCAATGGTGACCGGGTGACCCGTCACCAGTTGATCGAAGCAGGTGTCTCATCGACGAACATCCTCGCCTCCAACGGTGTGATCAACGTCCTTGAAACTGCAGTGCTGATCCCGTAAAGCCACAAACCCAACGACAGAAGGGGGCCCCCGCCAGTAGCCGGGGCCCCCTTCTCCCGTTCCCTCAATCCTCTGTCCGAGTCTGCAGGGGAAGCTCGAGCACAACCCTGGCCCCACCGGAATGGGAGGAGCCGAGCCGCATGGAACCGTCTGCATTCCGGGCGAGGCGGCGCACGATGTCGAGACCCAACCCGCTGGAACCCGCACCACTCGAACCTCTCTCCACCGGGTCGAAACCAGCGGAGAATCCACCTCCACCGTCGGCAACCTCCACCTCGACTCTTCCGTCGAGGACACGGATAATGACCCCGAACCCGACCCCGGCCTCGGTGTGGGAGAACACGTTTCCGATTATTGCGTCAAACGCCGCCGCTATCTCGGACTCCGAGATCGCTACCGGAGCCTCGGCGTCAGCAACGTCGACATGGAGATTTCGCTCCTGCTCCCGGGCGAGCACCCGCCAGAACTCAAGCCTCGAGTTCATGACAGCGACAACGTCACAATTCGAACGCTGCGATTCGGGGCTCATCCGGGCCTCGTGGATCAATTCGTCAACCGCATGGCGGAGGCGATCTACCTTCTCGATAAGCGCGGTGCGCTCGTCAGAGGATTCCATTTGCTCGACCTGGAGCCGGAGGGCCGCCAGTGGGGTACGCAAGCGATGGGAGAGGTCAGCAACCTCTTCGCGCTCCTCGGCAAGCAGGCCACGGATTCGACCGGCCAGCTGATTGAACGCAACCGCAATCGCCACCAGTTCCTCGGGACCTTCCTCCTCCACCCTGGTCTCCAGCTTCCCGGCTCCGAGTTGCTCAGCAGCGGTGGCTATCCGCTGTGAAGGGCCGACAACACCGCGACCGAGACGATCGGAGGCGAAGAGTGCAGCGGCGACCAGACCCATGCCCAACGCGGCGAGTAGTGCCCAGGCCCTGGTCACGCCGCGGTTCAGATCCGTTGCCGGAACGGAGGAGTAGACAACGGTTGTGCCCGACCCCGTGACCACGGGAATGGCGAGCCCGAACCCACCGTCACTGCGATACGCGGAGAGGGAGCTGCGGGCCGCCTGCACCTCGTCGATGAGGGCGAGATCGGGGTCACCGGGGCCCAGCCGCTGGCCGTCGGAGAGAATGATGACGCTGCCTTCGGGTACCGGCCCGATGAGACCGCTGATATCCGCCGGTTCAAACTCACCTCCGGCGCCGATCGCAGCTGGAACGATCACAGCGGCCAGCGTGCGCGCGGTTCTCTCCGCCTCGAGACGTCCCCGCTGATCGGCTTGCTGTCTGACCAGAAATCCGAGAGGCACTACGAAGGCGATTACTACGAGCAAGGTGACTCCTGCGGTGAGGAGGTTGAGCCTCGCCCTCATGGGGCTGTCAGTTTGATACCGACTCCATGAACTGTCTGCAGATAACGAGGTGCGGAAGCCGACTCCCCCAACTTCTTGCGGAGCCATGAAAGGTGGACGTCGATCGTTCGTTCCGAGCCGCCATAAGGCTCGCGCCACACCTCAGCCAGCATCTCCCTCTTGGTGACAACCCGTCCGGCACGGTCCGCCAGGAGCAGTAGAAGGTCGAACTCCTTCGGCGCGAGATCCAGCGCTGTTCCGTCCAGTGTCGCTTCCCGCGCCGCGGGGTCGATAATCAGTCCCCCGACGGTGAGCGGTGCGGCCTGCTCGCCAGGGCCCCGTCGCAGCACCGCCCTGACCCTTGCCTCGAGATTCTCTGCCGAGTATGGCTTCACTATGTAGTCGTCGGCGCCGGCGTCGAGCAATCGGACAACTGAGTCGTCGTCGTCCCGTGCAGTGGCCACGATCACTGGAACTTGGCTTACCGCCCGGAGCATCCGCAACAGCTCGCCTCCGTCGAGATCGGGAAGACCGAGGTCGAGAACGACGACATCCGGCGAAGTGGATACCACCTGTTGCAAACCTTCGAGGGCCGTCGACGAGGTCTCGATGTCGTGGCCGGCCCTGGCGAGAGCGGCGGCGACGAGCCTCCGGATATCGGAGTCGTCCTCTATCAAGTGAATCTTGGCCATTTCCCAAAAGCCTATTGAGAAAATCCCCGACAACAACAGTCTTAGGGAAACCTTGAGGTTTGGCTGACACCCACATGACCCGAATTGAGCGATGATATGGTCATGATCACGACGCGACACGTACTCGGGTGGATACTGGCGACCGCCCTCGTCACCCTGGCCGCGTGGTGGGTGGTCGCAGCGGCGTCCGGTGAGGTCAACGAGGTATCGGCCGCACCGGTGGTGGTTCCGACAACCAGCACCTCCACCGGAACCGGGTCAAGCTCGTCACTGCCGTCGACGTCCACGTCGCTCGCTCCGAGTTCGACAGTCTCATCCGACGCCACCACATCGACCTCCACGCCCGACGGATCCAGTTCAACAACAGTTGCTGCGGCTTCAGGGGTGGAGACTATTTCGTCTGCGGGCGGAACGGTGACTGTCTCCTACGGAAACGGTCAGGTGCAGTTGCAGGGGGCATCTCCCGCGTTTGGGTACTCGATGGAAATCGAGAAGATAGGGCCCGACGAGGTCAGGGTCGACTTCGAATCGGACAACAACGACATCTCCGTGCGCGTCGAATGGGAAAACGGAAAGCTCGATATCGAGATCAACGACTGAGCGGTCCGGGGACTACTCCCCCTTGAACTCCGGTTTCCGCTTGTCGATAAACGCCTCCACACCCTCACGGGCGTCATCGGTCACAAAGAGTCTTTGGAAGGCGGCGCCTTCTTTCGCCATGTCGGCCTCGAAACTGTTGTTGACCCCGGTCTCGTTGAGGACCCGCTTCGCTTCGGCAATGCCCCGGGTCGCCATGGACGCCAGTTCGGCGGCGTCCTTCATCGCCAGCGGCAGGATGTCGTCGACGGAAGCCACCTGGTCGGCAAGCCCGACTTCGAGCGCTCCGCCTGCAGAGAGCTGTTTTCCGCTGAAGACCAGCTTCTTGGCACGCTGATAACCGATCAGCCGGGCCAAACGCTGGGTTCCCCCTGCCCCGGGGATCAATCCGAGGAGGATCTCCGGTTGGCCGACCTTCGCGTCATCGGCCAGATATCTGAAGTCGGCTCCCATGGCAAGCTCCAGCCCGCCACCGAGGGCGAATCCGTGGACCACCGCGATCGTCGGCTTCTCCAGCTTCTCGAGGGCGGCGATCGCCTCCACCAGAGAACCCGCAATCTCATCGTTGTCGGAACCCGAGTCCATCTGCTCTTTGAAACCTTTGATATCCGCTCCGGCAGCGAAGTTGGGCTGGCCGGTTATCACCACCGCTCGAATAGACGGGTCCTCGCATTCACGGAACGCCCCGAGCAGGTCGTTTGCCAGCTCCAGGTTCAGTGCGTTGACGGGCGGACGGTTGAGCCGTATCAGAGCTACGGCTCCCTCTCGGGTGAGTTCAACTAAAGACATACCCGCAGGCTAGACACATCAGATCCGCATTAGATCCATCGACACCTCTACGGCCGTCCTCGCCTTCAATCATCGAGCATGTGGCGGGAAAGATCGATCAGGACATCCTGGAATTCTTTGCCGTGGCCGGGAGCCACTGCATGGGCCACCTCATGGGCGACGACCCAGGCGTTTGCCGGACGCTCGATCAGAATCGAGCGCGTTGTCGGGTCATAGACGCCGCCGAGGCGCCCGCCCAGCTCGTCCACGACTGTGAGCGAGACACCATCGACCCCGAGGTATGCGGTCAACTCATCCGCGAGATCGGCTGCCGCGGAATCGTCGAGGAGCGTGTTGGCCAGACGGCTCATCTCGAGGTCTAGCCCGGCCTCCGTGACCGCTTCTCTGACAATGCAGTAGTCGTAACCGCAGATCTCGAGACCACTTTCGGAGACCGGAGAGTTCGTCCCATCAAAAAGGCTCTGCAGGGGAAGGATGGCCAGGCTGACCGCAACCAGGACGGCGATGACGACAATCGCCGGCCGGCGCCAGCGCGGAGGCGGAGAGGCCGTATCGAGGTCGTCTTCGGTGTCCCAGGCATCGAAAAAGAGCTCTTCGGCTTCGGGTGAAGGAGAGTCCATGCGAGCCGCCCATAGTAAGCAGTTTCAGCGTATCGACAACATCAGGCGCTGGGTAGCCAGGTCAGTGCGGTGCAGGCTCGGTAGCCGGGAGATCGCGCATCTCGGGGCGTTCTGCCCGAGGAACGGGGCGGACTCTCATCCGGGCGTCGACAACCGTCACTCCGCCGCCCGGCTCATGGACCTTTACCGGATTGAGATCCATCTCCAACAGTTCCGGCACTGCGGTTATCAGGGCCGAAACCCGCAGGATCGCATCCTCGAGTGCTGCGATATCGCCTTCGGGCTGGTTGCGATAGCCCTCGAGAAGCTTGAAGCCCTTGGTTTCCCTGGTCATCTCCGCGGCGTCGATGTCGGTCAACGGGTGAATGCGGAACGCCACGTCCTTGAGCAGTTCCACATAGATCCCTCCCAGGCCAAATACCACCAGGGGCCCGAAGTTCGGGTCCTGGGTCATGCCCACCAGGACCTCATGGCCGCCGGCGACGAACTCCTGGATCAGCACTCCTTCGGCGTCGTCGACGACACTGGTGACCGCCTCGAATCCGGATCGCACCTCTTGTTCCCCTTCCAAATCGAGAAGGACACCCCCCACATCGGACTTGTGCAGTGCAGCGTCGGAGATCACCTTGAGCACAACCGGGCCACCGATCTCTCCAGCGCGTTCGACGGCTTCGTCGGCAGTGTGCGCCGTCGCCGATTTCGGAATCCGCAACCCGGCACCTGCCAGCACCAGGTCGACGTCGGCGGGTTCCAGCCAAACTCCCTCCTCGGAGGCTCCGCTCACCGCTCGGTCGATAACACGGCGGATCGAAGCCACCGATTCGGCCTCCAGACGCGATTCGACACCCTGTTCCTTGTTACGCCATGTGCCATGGCCGACCGCACGGGACAGAGACAGAGCAGCAGCTTCGGGGAACACGTATGTGGGGATCGCCCGCTGCCCCTCGCCACCCGCAAGTGGTCGGGCGACCTCACCGGCCTGCATAAAGACCGAAAGCAGGGCAACCTCACCGTCGTATGCGTCCTGACACGACCGGATCGCCACGGCAACGTCGTGGGCGCCGTCAGGGGAAGTTGGGACATAGATGACCATCACGGCATCGACCTCGCCCGATTCCAACAGCAACCCGGTCACGGCTTCAAACTGGCCCGGGCCGCCGGATGCGATTAGATCGACCGGGTTCCTCGTCGACGCTTCGGCCGGCAAATGTGATTGCATGGCAGCGCGGAGGTCGCTGGAAAGCTCGGGCAACTCGAGCCCATTCGCTTCCAGGGCGTCGGCGGCAAGGATACCCGGGCCCCCTGCATTGGTAACGATGCCGACCCGGCTTCCGGCCGGCACGGGCTGATTCGCCAGCAGATTCGCTGCCCCGAACAACTCTTCGATGGTGTCGACCCTGATCACGCCTGCCTGCCGGAAGAGTGCGTCCACGGCGACGTCCGACGATGCCAGCGCGCCGGTGTGCGACGACGCCGCCCTGCTCCCGGCTGCGGACCTTCCCGATTTCACCGCGATTATCGGCTTTCTCCGACCAATCCGCCGGGCCAACCGGGAGAACCTCGTCGGGTTTCCGAAAGATTCGAGGTAGAGGGTGATCACGTCGGTCTCGGGGTCGTCCTCCCAGGCGAGGAGAAGATCATTGGCACTGACATCCGCTTTGTTTCCGACCGATACAAACTGGGATATCCCGATGTTGTTTCGGGTTGCGTAGTCGAGGATGGAAATCCCGAGCGCACCGGATTGGCTCGACATCGCGACATTGCCCGCTGGCGGATAGACAGGTGCAAACGTCCCGTTGAGGCGAACCGAGCTGGCGGTGTTGAGAAGACCCATACAGTTGGGACCCACCATCCGCATCCCAGCGTCTCGGGCAATCCCGAGAAGCTCGGCCTCGTCCTTCGCTCCGTCAGGGCCGACCTCGGAGAACCCGGCGGAGATCACCACCACGCCCCTCACACCCTTTTCCACACACTCCTTGACCACTCCGATCACCAGAGGCTGAGGAACGACGACAAATGCGAGGTCGACGTCGTCGGGGACGTCGAGAACCGAGGGATACGCCCGAACGGAGTTGACCACTCGTGATTTCGGGTTCACCGGGTAGAGGGGGCCGGTGAACCCTTCGGTGAGAATGTTATGGAACAATCGCGCCCCGATGGACGCCGGCTTGTTGGACGCACCAATCACGGCCACCGAGCGGGGGAAAAACATCGGAAGCAGCGACGCGGCCACTGCCCGCTTCTCGTACTCGCCCGCGACGGTAAGCGACTCCTTGCTCTCGGCAACGGGGAAGTCGACGGTGAACACACCCTCGTCGATGGTCCGTGACAGCTCGTAACCGCTATTGCGGAAAAGCCTCATCATCTGTCTATTTTCCGGGAGTACATATGCGCGGAACGCATCGATACCTGTGCCCCGGGCGTGGTTGGTGAGAAGCTGGAGGAGCTTGGTCCCGAGCCCCCGGCCCTGATGTTCATCCGCGACGGCAAA
Source organism: Acidimicrobiia bacterium (assembly GCA_040880765.1). Taxonomy (GTDB): domain Bacteria; phylum Actinomycetota; class Acidimicrobiia; order Spongiisociales; family ZC4RG35; genus MA-ANB-1. The sequence continues at coordinate 14,467 of JBBDHT010000059.1, forward strand.
CGCGACCTCGGCATCGTTGTTGTCGCCGGTCTCCCGGTCGTAGCTGGCTATCCCGATCATCTCTCCATCGTGCAAAGCGACGAGGGCCATCCGATCCTCATAGTCAACAGTCGTAAAATATTCGACCTCCTCCGGGTCGAGGTTCTCCTTGAGCCGGAAGAAACGAAAGTACTTCGATTCCGGACCGAGCTTCTCGAAGAAACGAACGATAAGGTCGGAATCGGTCGGTTTGATAGGCCTGATCCGGACACCTCCGCCATCGCGAAGGACCGCGTCCAACTCATACTCCGCCGGATAATCGCCCAATTTTTTTCCTATCTGTTGCTGGTCCGCTTCCCAGGTTACGGAATCCGAACCCTTTGCTACCCGTTTCTACGCGTTGTATGTAGCTAGAATCGATCACAACGGGAAAGGTCCAGGGTGGAACCTCTGTGTGGGACCTCTCACCGGTCATCGTGGGGCCCGGGTTCGGTTCCTCTCCCCTCCCCCACCCACCGGCCCGGGTCCCGCGACCTTTCTTTCGCCGTTCACGATCTAGTGATACCCATATGCACTGTGCACAACGGAGCGGATACCAAACCCTCCTGCACTGTGCAGCAGGGTTGGTCGCGGTCGCAGTGCCCGGGGTGGGAATCGAACCCACACGGGCCGAATCGGCCCAAGGGGGTTTAAGCCCCTCGCGTCTACCGTTCCGCCACCCGGGCAAATCAGAAGATCCGGCTATCCAGCCAGAAGTTCGGCAGCGACGCCGTCGAGAGTATCGCGCTCGGAGACCTTTATCTCGTCCATGTCGAGGTGATGCAGCACCTCGCGCGCGATTACGGCACCGGCGAGGATCACCGGAGCACGCCTGGGGTCGAGCGCCGGTATGGATGCCGTCTCCTCGATGGTCATCCCGCTAAGTGTGTGAACCAGTAGTTCGAGGTCGCGCCGGTCGAGCTGGTGACCGTGCACACTGGCCCGGTCATAGTCGGGCAATTGGAGAGACACCGCAGCAAGCGAGGTCCAAGTGCCCGCAACCCCGATCGCGTCGCCATTGCCCGCCGGCACGCCAGCGAACAATTCCCGTACGTGCTGGGCAGCCTTTTCGATCTGGCTTGCGGTAGAGGGGCGGTCGACAAGGATGCGATCCGTAAGCCGAACCGAACCGACATCCACCGAAGCCGAAGTCTCACTGGTCACAAACTCGGTCGAGCCGCCTCCAATATCGGACACGACGACTCGAGACCTATCCGCCATGCTGCGTGTGGCCCCGGTGAATGCATAGAACGCCTCCTCGGCTCCGGTTATCAGCGTGGGCATGACACCCAACAAATCACCGGCGCTGACGAAGAACTCGTCACGGTTTGCAGCGTCACGCGAGGCCGAGGTGGCAATTGCTTTCCTCCGGCGCACGTCGTATCGATCCATGAGAGAGCCGAAGCCGGCGAACACGTCGAGAGTGGCGGCGACGGCCGATTCTGAGAGCATCCCGGTGCGGTCGACACCGTGGCCCAGCCCGGTGACCTCAACCCACCGGCCCACTTCTGCTTGCAGCGAGGTGATCAGCAACCGTATCGAGTTGGTCCCGATGTCGACGACTCCGACATTCAAGGCAGATTCGACCATTCCGGGTTCCAGGCTCCGCCGACGACACACCGGACCTCACAATCCAACGGCTCGATCCACGAGGCAACCGCCGCACCGACCGGATTCGCTCCGCCCGCTGCGGTGTGCGCGTAGTGGGCGTGGAGGCACTTGACCCCTTCCCTGGTCCCGCCGACTCCACCGGTCGGCCGGGGAAGATCATCATCAGGCAGCGAGGAGTCGCGGACCTCTTGATAACTCCTGTGCGCTGCTTTCAGCGCGGCGCCGAAAGACGGATCGCTCGATGCCTTCGCTTCCATGCGTCGAACACCGCCCGCTCCCTCAAGGCGGCCGATCCGAGTTGTGGCCAACGGGCACGTAAGCCAGTAGAGGGTGGGAAACGGTGTGCCGTCGTCGAGACGCGGCGGAACCTGGATTACCACGGGCAACCCGAGATGACAGCGAGCAACCACATCGGAGGCGGCTCTCGGTGATCTCCCGATCTGGACTTTGACTGCCGCCTGGTCGTCAACCGGGTCCATGGGTCACTACCCCTGGTCACCACCGGAGACGTAGTCCCAGATCTTCTCGACCCACGTCCTCTCCGGTGAGGCCGGCTCCGGCTCTGCCCGTGTTAACGGCTCGCCGGCGCCCGGGGGATCGAGGACAACGTAGGCGGTCTCACCGGGCCGGGCGTATCCAAGCTTCTCCCGGGCAAGCCTCTCGACCTCCTCCGGGGTCTCGAGCGCAGCGACGTCGGCTTGGAGGAGCATGTTCTCCTCCTCGAGCGCGGCAAGCTCCTGGCGTGCCGCCTCCACCTCGCGGTTGGAGTCGATGATCTGTCGGTAGGGGATCAGCTGGGTGAGGAAGGCGGCTCCAATCACCAGGAACAAAGCTGCCACGAGCAGCACTGTGGGTCGGCGGGTCAGCTTCATTTCGACCGCCGGAAGGTCGCCCAGCCAGCGAAGCGGGCCTCATCGCCAAGACGCTCCTCGATCCGCAGCAACTGGTTGTACTTCGCCGTGCGCTCCCCGCGAGCGGGTGCCCCGCTCTTTATTTGACCGGCATTGGTTGCGACAGCGAGATCGGAGATGAATGTGTCCTCGGTCTCGCCGGAGCGGTGGCTGATCATCATCCCGAAACCGGCACGCTCGGCCCTGCTCATGGTGTGGAGCGTTTCGGAGACGGTGCCGATCTGGTTGACCTTGATCAAGATTGCATTGGCCGATTGCTCGGTGATCCCCCGCTGGAGGATCTCCTCGTTGGTAACGAACAAGTCGTCGCCGACGAGTTGGACCCGAGTTCCGATCCGTGCAGTGAGCTCCTTCCATCCGCCCCAGTCGTCCTCGGCCATCCCGTCCTCGATGGACACCAAGGGGTAGCGGTCGGCCAGGTCGGCGAGGTAGTCGACCATCTCACCCGGCGCCAGCTCGCGTCGCTCCAGCTCGTAGCGCCCTTCGCGATGAATCTCCGAAGCAGCCACATCCAGGGCAAGGGCTATCTCATCGCCGAGCTTGTAGCCAGCCACGTCAATCGCTTCGACCAGCAACTCGAGAGCTGCTTCGTTGGTGGCAAGGTCGGGCGCGAACCCACCCTCGTCACCGACGTTGGTCCCCAATCCACGTCCTGCAATCACCCGTTTCAGAGAGTGATAAACCTCCATCCCGGCTCGAAGCGCCTCGCTGAACGACGGCATACCCGCCGGCACGATCATGAACTCCTGGATGTCAACGCTGTTGGCCGCGTGGGCCCCACCGTTGACGACGTTCAGGCAGGGAACGGGCAGCACCCGCGCCGAAGGGCCGCCCAGGTACCGGAAGAGGGGAAGCCCGACCGTGGCGGCGGCGGCGCGGGCAGTGGCCATGGAGACGGCGAGAATGGCGTTCGCCCCTAGGTTTGCCTTATTCGGCGTCGCGTCGAGGTCGAGCATTATCTGATCGATCTGCTCCTGACGGGTTGCGTCCCTACCGACCACGGCCGAAGCGATCTGGTCGTTGACGTGGCTGACTGCCGTGGTCACGCCTTTGCCAACGTAACGATCACCGCCATCCCGGAGTTCGACGGCCTCGTTGGCACCTGTTGACGCGCCGGAGGGGACGATCGCCCGACCGAACCCGTCTGAGGTGAACACTTCCGCCTCAACTGTCGGATTGCCCCGCGAATCGAATACTTGGCGGGCGTGAACCCGCTGAATGGTTGTGCTGCTCATGGTCCCGGATTGAGATACTGCCCGATCAAGCTACCAGCGTTACACACTATCCCTTGTTATCTAGTGGCCTGTCGCGTAAATAGTGTGTGCGTGTCTCCGAGTCATCGGCGTCATCTGGCAAGGAGAAAAGCGCAGTCGCACCCGG
>JBBDHT010000060.1:0-12202 GCA_040880765.1 Acidimicrobiia bacterium
GCCGCCCCAATGTCCCCGAACACCGCCAGATCACTACCACCATCCCGACATGTCTTATTTCCCGGCTGTCGCACGCCATCCACCCAATGCGACATCGACCACCATCATCGCTGGGCCGACGGTGGCGAAACCGAACCGAAGAATCTCGGACCCGGCTGCCGCCACGACCATATTCTCAAAGAAGAAGGCGGCTGGAAACTCCAGCGCAACCCGAACAGAAGCTACACCTGGACCAGCCGCCACGGCCATACCTACACCACGAGACTCGAACCACCGTGACCCGCGACGCCACCCGGGGATCAGCTCAACAACGTCCTGCCCGCCGCGCGGTCGGGTTTGCCGAGGCTGGTCGTCGGGATCTGCTCCACTTTGATCCACTGCTTTGGCACCTGGTGCGCCTCCAGGCGGTCCCGCGCCACCGTATTCAGTTCCGCTTCGGAAACGGTTCCGGCATACAGGCATACCACCTCGTTACCCCACTCCGCCGACGACACACCGACCACCATCACCCCATCGACACCCATCAACCCGGACAACACGACCTCCACTGCGGCGGGGTCGACGTTCTCACCGCCGGTGACGATCACATCGTCTGCCCGACCCAGGATCCGGAGCGATCCGTCGTCGTCGAGTTCGCCGAGGTCGCCGGTGACGAACCAGTCGTCGCTGTCACGCGGCTCCTCTCCGAGGTATCCACCGAACACCTGGGGCCCGCGCAGTGCGACCCGCCCGTCAGATTCGATCCGGACTTCGACTCCAGGCAGCGGGTCAACCCGGTAGGCGAGCGGTGATCCAGGTTTGAGTGTCGCCAGCTGGGCGCAGGTCTCGGTCATCCCGTAGGTGGGCAGCGCCGGGATCCCTCTCCCCCACGCCTCCTCGAGCAGGCCGGGCGGGATCGGACCACCTCCCACCAACACCGCCTTGAACCCGTCATAACTGCGGTCGTCGACATCGAGGACACGACGCAGCATCGTGGGAACCACCGACGCCATGGTGACACCGCCTGCCAGCGCTTCAGCGAATTCGGCAGCCTCGAAACAGGGCAGCATCCTGACCCGGGCTCCGACGTAAGCGGATCGGAACAACACCGAGAGCCCGCCGACGTGGTGGAGCGGCATCGCGATCAGCCACTCGTCGTCTGCAGTATGGGCGAGGTGGGCCGCCGAAGCGCGCACCGCCGCCTCCCAATTCGACACTGTCAAGGGGACCGACTTGGGAGTGCCGGTGGTACCGGAGGTGAACATCAAAGTCATCACCGATTCGGGGACCTCGGTGTCGATCCAACCGTGTCGGGGCCTGACGATTAGAGGACCGTCGGAGATGGCGGCGAAGATGGCGAGGACCGAGCCGATGTTCGGTTCCGGGGCCAGGACCGTGGTCCGACCCGTCACCGTGATATCCATCGCGTCGAACACCCGGGCATAGGTGAGGGTGCCCTCGGGGGTCGTGAGAAACGTGTCGCTTTGAGCGCCTTTGACCAACCAATCGTTCACAAGGTGATTTTGCCCCTTATCCTCTGTCATCGTGGTTTCTCAGATATTTGATTCATCAGCATGGGACGAAGTCGCCGGGTTCGACTTCACCGACATCACCTACCACCGCGCCCGGGGGACCGGCACCGTCAGGGTGGCGTTCAACCGGCCCGAGGTGCGCAACGCCTTCCGTCCCCACACCGTCGACGAGCTCTACACCGCCCTCGATCACGCTCGCCAGAGCGGGGACGTCGGCTGTGTCCTGCTCACCGGCAACGGGCCGTCGGAGAAAGACGGCGGGTGGGCCTTCTGTTCGGGAGGCGACCAGCGGATCCGGGGTAAGGACGGATACAAGTACGCCGAGGGCGAAACCGGAGACAGCGTCGACCCGGCCCGTCTCGGCAGGCTCCACATCCTCGAAGTGCAGCGGCTGATCCGGTTCATGCCCAAGGTGGTGATCGCGGTCGTGCCCGGGTGGGCGGTTGGCGGGGGCCACAGCCTCCATGTGGTCTGCGACCTCACCATCGCCTCCCGTGAGCACGCTCAGTTCAAACAGACCGATGCCGACGTGGCCAGCTACGACGCCGGCTACGGGTCGGCTTACCTGGCGCGGATGGTCGGCCAAAAACGGGCCCGGGAGATTTTCTTCCTCGGCCGCACCTACACCGCCGAAGAAGCACACGAGATGGGGATGGTCAATGCGGTGGTACCTCATTCCGAACTCGAAGCGGTGGCCCTGGAATGGGCCAACGAGATCGTGAAGAAGAGCCCGAATGCACAGCGGATGCTGAAATTCGCCTTCAACATGATCGACGACGGCCTGGTCGGCCAGCAGATCTTCGCCGGTGAGGCCACCCGCCTCGGCTACATGACCGACGAGGCACAGGAGGGCCGCGACGCCTTCTTGGAGAAACGGGATCCCGACTTCGGCCGTTTCCCGTGGCGATATTGAAGGGAGCCTCATGAGTCTCTTCCAGGCGTGGACTGTCGCTGCCCGGGTCCACACCCTTCCTGCGGCGGTGACCCCGGTGCTGGTCGGTGCTGGCCTTGCGGTGCACGACGGTGTGTTCCGGGTCGATGCGATGATCTGGACGCTGGTTGGAGCGCTCGCCATTCAGGTCGCAGCGAACTTCGCGAACGATGCGTCGGACGCCCACCGCGGTGCCGACAGTGAAGACCGGCTCGGACCGCCGCGAATGGTGTCGGCCGGCCTCATCACCCCGGGGCGAATGTGGATGGCGACTGCCATCGCCGTGGCGGTGGCGGCGGTCGCCGGTATCGCCCTCACCTTCATCGCCGGGCCGGTGATCCTGGTGATCGGGCTCGTCTCGGTGGCGGCGATGCTCGGCTACGTCGGAGGGCCCAAGCCCTACGGATACCGGGGCCTCGGAGAGGTGTTCGTTTTTGTCTTCTTTGGGTTGGTGGCGACGGTCGGATCGAGATATGTGTACGACTCCACCGCTCCCCTTTCGGCCTGGCTGCTGGCGATCCCGGTGGGAATGCTGGCAACGGCGATCCTCGTCGCCAACAACTACCGCGACCTCGAGACCGATGCGACGGCCGGGAAGCGAACTCTGGCGGTAATCCTCGGCCCGCAGCGGACCAAGTTCCTCTTTGCCGTGCTCGTATACGGGGCGTTTCCGGTGATTGTCCTCTTCGGACTGGCCGGCTGGACCCCGCTGGCAACTCTGTTCGCCGCCTTCTGGGTCCCGTTCACCACTAAGCCGGTATCACTGATCCAGACGGCTACCGATGGTCCCGCGCTGATCCGGGCACTGAAGCTCACCGCCCGGCTCCATCTCCTCACCGGTCTCTCCCTCGCCGCCGGTGCGGCGATCACCATTTGAGCGGGAACCGAACGATCCAGACGGTGCGTCGAAGCCGCATGAACAAGGCCCGAATCCTCACCCTCGCCCTCCTGGTCCTTGTTGTCGCCGCTTGCGGCACCGAGCCTCCCCTCGCCCAGCCCATAGATCTGACGGGTTCGTGGCAGCTCACCTCCGGTAGCCATGGAGATGAGACGGTCGAACCGATAGCAACCCACCCGGTGACCATCGAGTTCAGCGCGAACCGTGTCGGCGGAACTGCGGCGTGCAACGGCTACGGCGGAACCTTCGACATCTCGACTGGGGCTCTGGCCATAGACGGAATCAGCATCACCGAGATGGGTTGTTTTCCCACCGAGGTGATGGAGCTGGAACGGGCCTACGTCGATGCTCTTCTCGCCGTCAACGACGCCATCATCGAAGGCACGACCCTTACCTTGAGCGGCCCCGAGACGACCCTCGAGTTCCAGGCACTTGCACCGGTCCCGAATGCCGACCTTCTCGGGACCGTTTGGGTCCTCGACGGGTTGGTCAGCGGGGACTCGGTCAGTTCGGTGGCTGGAGACAGGGCGACACTGGAGTTGTTCAGCGATGGCTCGCTCCTCGGCTCCACCGGCTGTCGGACCTTGACCGGCACTTATGTGGAGAGTGCCGGTTCGATTGAAACGCTGACCCTTGCCGCCGACGGGGAATGCCCCGAAGACCTCTTCGCCCAGGACAGCCACGTCATTTCGGTCCTGGAAGGGCCGTTCCAGGTCGAAGTTGAAGGCCAGAGCTTGACGCTCACCTCATCCGGCGGCGACGGACTGGCCTACAGAGCCGAGGGATAAGGTCCAAACTGCCATCAGTCCCGCTGTCTCGGGACTTTTGACCCCGCTGTCACCTTGGCCGCTCTGTTTGAATGGGGCTATGGATTCATCAAAATCATTCGACCGCGCCCTTGTCTTCTTCGGGATCATGGGCGCACTCGTGGCCCTACTTGCCGTAGTCGTCGTTTTCACCAGGGGCGACACGGCAACAGCAGGGGCTGAGGGACCAGCGGAGACATCGACTCTCAGCTACGACCTCACTGAGTTCGCCATCCTCGGCCCGACGGAGGTCAAACCCGGGCCCGTGACCCTCGAAGTCCACAACAGCGGGAGTGCCGCTCACAACCTCGTCGTCGACGGTGGGCCTCGAACGGCTGATTTGAACACTGGCGAGTCCGCAACAGTGGACCTGGGTGTCCTCTCGGAGGGGACCTACGTGATCTTCTGTGAGATCGCCGGTCACCGGGAGGCGGGTATGGAGACCACACTCACCGTGTCCGCTGACGCCCCAGATGTCGCGGCCCCGGGGCACGAAGAGGAGATGAGCGCTGAGGAGATGAACCAGATAATGATCGACTCGATGCTCGCATTCCCCGCCGAAACGGAAGGAAAGGGCAACCAACCGCTCGAGCCAGTCGAGATCAAGTCCGACGGCACCAAAGTCTTCGAGCTGACCGCCGAGGTGATCCAGTGGGAGGTAGAGCCGGGCAAGTTCGTCGACGCCTGGGCTTACAACGGCCAGGTCCCCGGCCCCTGGATCCGGGTCGATGTTGGCGACATGCTCGAGATCAACGTCACCAACCTCACCCCGCTGGCGACCGATGTCCACTGGCACGGGATCTCGACCCCGAACAACATGGACGGAGTGGCCCCCTACACCCAGGACCCGATCCTCACGGGTGAGACCTTCACCTACGCCTTCGAGGCGGAGCGTCCCGCGATCGGGATGTATCACGCTCACATGCACAGCCAGATCAGCGTTCCCAACGGGATGTTCGGTGCGATCATTATCGGCGATACACCGATCCCATACGGCAAAACGATCTCAGGCGTCGAAATCCCCGAGGATCTCGAAATCGCCCAGGAGATCCCCATGGTGCTCAACGACGCCGGTGTCATCGGCCTCAGCCTCAACGGGAAGTCGTTCCCGGCCACCGAGCCCTATGTCGTCAGCGAAGGTGACTGGCTGGTCTACCACTATTACAACGAGGGCCTCCTCGTCCACCCCATGCACCAGCACCAATTCCCGCAACTGGTTTTCGCCAAAGACGGCATTCCTCTCGACGTCCCGTTCTGGGCGGACACGATCAACGTCGCCCCCGGGGAGCGGTACTCGGTGCTGGTCCACGCCGACCGGGTCGGCACCTGGGTCTGGCACTGCCACATCCTCAGCCATGTCGAGAGCCACGACGGTATGTTCGGGATGGTCACCGCATTGATCGTTCAGGAATAGGGCGGTTTATCGACGAAGATTCGCTCGCGGCTCCTCTGAGTGAAAGATTGTCGGTTCTTAAAGTCAATATCACGGTTGAACCGCCCCAAAGGTTGGTAATTTCAGTACGTTCTCTCTAGCTGGAGTAAGACCTCGTGTTGTTCGATTTTGACAAAGTGCCCGCGCCCGACCCGGAATTGCTGGGAGGAAAAGGCGCCGGACTGGCCCGAATGACGTCTCTCGGCCTGCCGGTGCCACCGGGGTTCATCCTCACCACCGAAGTATGCCGCCACTTCATGGAGACCGGCGAGATGCCAGAGGACCTCTGGGCCGGGGTTGCTGACGCGGTCGAACGCCTCGAACAGCAAACCACCCGCAGTTTCGGGGGTGGCCCGGTACCTCTGCTCCTCTCGGTGCGGTCCGGTGGAGCCCATTCGATGCCGGGAATGATGGACACCGTTCTCAACCTCGGGATCAATGACGACGTGGTGAAGAAGCTCGCGTCATGGTCGGGCGACGAGCACTTCGCCTGGGATGCGTACCGCCGTTTCGTGCAGATGTACGGCGATGTCGTGCTCGGGATCGACGCAGACAGATTCCAGGCGATCCTCGTCGACCTGCGCCGGGAGCGGGGCGTCGACAACGATGCCGACCTGACCACCGCCGACCTGAGGTCCGCAACGGAGCAATTCAAGGCGGTGGTGGAGGAGGAACACCCGGACGGGCTGCCCGACGACCCGATGGACCAGCTCCGGGGTGCGGTGACCGCGGTATTCGCGTCTTGGGGCAACCGCAGAGCAGTGGACTACCGGCGGATTCACGGGATCCCCGACGAGGCCGGAACTGCTTGCAACGTCCAGATGATGGTGTTCGGCGACCTCGGCGATGACAGCGGCACGGGCGTCTGTTTCACCCGCGACCCGGGGACCGGTGAGAAAGGATCCTATGGTGACTACCTTCCCCGCGCTCAAGGCGAAGACGTAGTCGCCGGGATGCGAGATCCTCTGACCCTCGACGAACTCGCCGATCTCCAGCCCGAGTGCCATCGCCAGCTCATCGAGATCATGTCGGAGATGGAGACTCACTACACCGACATGTGCGACATCGAGTTCACGATTGAAAAAGGGGTTCTCTACATCCTCCAGACCCGGGCCGGGAAGAGGACCGGCGCTGCTGCAATCAGGTTGGCAGTGGCCATGGCCAACGAGGGCCTGATCGATCGCAGGACAGCAGTGACCAGGGTCCCGCCGGCAGACCTCGAACAGCTACGACGACCCCAGATCGACCCCAACACATCATTGGAACCCTTCATCCATGGAGTGCCGGCCTCCCCCGGCGCAGCCATAGGCATCGCGTGCTTCGACGCCGACTCCGCAGTCGCCCTCGCCCGCGAGGGCAAGACAGTGATCCTGATCAGGCCGGAGACGACCCCTGACGACATTCACGGGATGAACGCTGCCGAGGGAATCCTGACCAGCCGGGGCGGGAAGACCTCCCATGCTGCGGTAGTAGCTCGAGGCATGGGCAAGCCTGCCCTCACCGGAGCATCGAAACTGATTGTGGACACCGCCAACCAGGTCGCCACGTCGGGCACGACCGACATCAGAGCCGGCGACCTGATCACGATCGACGGGACCAACGGGATCGGATACGCCGGCGCTGCAGAACTCGTCGAGCCGGAGTCGCTGGATGAGCTCATGGAACTTCTCTCCTGGGCCGACGAGATCAGGACGCTTGGTGTTTGGGCGAACGCCGACACCGCAGCCGACGCCAAAGCAGCACGGGAATTCGGCGCCGAAGGCATCGGTCTGGCCCGCACCGAGCACATGTTCCTCGGCGAACGGTTGGAAACCGTCCAGAAGATAATTCTAGCCGTCGACGACCGGGCACGTGAAGAGGCGCTGGCCGAGCTCGAAGAACGTCAGATCGAAGATTTCACCGACCTGCTCGAGGCGATGGATGGTCTGCCGGTGGTCGTCCGGCTGCTCGACCCCCCGCTACACGAGTTCCTCCCCTCCCGGTTGGAGCTGGAGCAGGAAGCGGTGAGGATGGTCCGGGCCGGGCGGAACGTCGATGAGCTCCACGCCATGTCCGACAAGGTGGCGCGCTGGGAGGAGACCAATCCGATGCTCGGGCTGCGCGGGGTGCGGCTGGGTTTGATGATCCCCCAGCTCTACCGGATGCAGGCCCGGGCCGCCGGAAAAGCGATCGCCAACCGCCTCAACGCAGGAGGCAACCCGGTGATGGAGATAATGATCCCGCTGGTGGCAACAGTTGAGGAACTGCGCTTGATGAGAGAGATGGTCGAAGCGGAGATGGCGGACGCGACCGCCCACGCCGGGGTCAACATAAGCGTGCCGGTGGGGACCATGATCGAACTCCCCCGGGCAGCACTAACTGCCGGTGAGATCGCCGAAGTCGCCGACTTCTTCTCATTTGGGACCAACGACCTCACTCAGATGACCTACGGGTTGAGCCGCGACGACGCCGAAGGATTATTCCTCCGAGACTATCTCGAGCGGGGCATCCTCGCCTCCGACCCGTTCCAGACCATCGACGTCGACGGCGTCGGCAGGCTGATGCGGGTCGCGACCAAGGAAGGACGCCAGGCCAACTCCGAGCTGACCCTCGGGATTTGCGGTGAACACGGTGGCGATCCCGACTCGATTGCCTTCGCCCGTGCGATCGGCCTCGACTACGTGTCGTGCAGCCCACCGCGGGTCGAGGGTGCCCGGCTGGCTGCCGCCCAGGCCGAAATCGCCCAGGCCTCCTAGACGAGGCGGTCGATCGTGACCAGGAGCGCGTCGACGCCTTCGCCGGTGGTGGCCACGGTCTCGACTATCGGGCGCTCCCGTTCGCCAGTCCCCGCGATTTCGTGCAGGGCACGGCGGAGTGGTGCCACGTCGTCGCGGTCGGCCTTGTTGATCACGAACATGTCGGCGATCTCGACGATTCCGGCCTTGTCGGCCTGGATCTGATCTCCCCACCCGGGAGCGACCACCAGCACCACCAGGTCGGCAACATCCATGACTTCGACCTCGGACTGGCCGACACCCACTGTCTCCACCAGGACCATATCGAAATTGGACTCGGTCATCAGGCTCACCGCTCGGCGGGTGGCCGCGGACAGACCGCCCAGCCTGCCCCTCGTTGCCATGGAGCGGACGAAAACCCCTTCGTCGCCGATGTGGTCCTGCATCCTGATCCGGTCACCGAGCAGCGCGCCGCCCGTGATCGGGCTCGAGGGGTCGACCGCAACTACCCCGACCCGTCTCGAATCCGCCCGCAGTGAATTGATCAGGGCGTTGGCGAGCGTGGACTTGCCCACTCCAGGCGGCCCGGTGATCCCGACGACGGGGACGGAGGGATTGCGTTCGATCTCGCCGCCATCGGGTGAAGCCTCGATGCTGGTGATGGCCCGGGCCAGAGCGCGCCGATCTCCATCGCGTGCGGCACTGAGAAGCTTGGGATCGATCACGCTACACAGGTTAAGAGTCGCGTTCCTAAGGCTGTGGCTATCACATGTGAGAGCCTGGAGGAACAGAAGCGCCCGTTTTGGATCGCCCTGCTATCAGATTTGATACGCAGAACCTTAGGAACGGGTTCTAAGACCCGAGAATGCCGGAGATGTCGATGCCGGTGCCACCGTTGTTGTCGGGTTCGGGGGCGTCGGCAACGGCGGTCACTTCGGTGACGCCGGGAACGCGGTCCATCAGGATCCGCTCGATTCCGGCTTTGAGGGTCATCATCGAAAGCGGGCAACCCCCGCAGGCACCCACCATCTGGATGCTCACCTTGCCTTCTTCGGCTCCGAGCAATACCAGGTCGCCGCCATCGGCCTGCACGGCCGGCCGGATGTAATCGAGGGTCTCCTCGAGCTTGGCCATGTCGATGTCCCCCTCATGCGGGGCTGAACTCGAAATCGTCACTGGCGTTGCGTCACTCATGTACTTCCTAAAACAGCATCTGGATAAATTGTGTTCCCGATTCGGTCACAGCTTCGTTCAGGCGCGATCGAACTCGGAGGTTACGCCCTCGCTGGTCACGGACAACTCGTCACCACTACAAGAGAACTCACTGGAAGATGCCAGGGCCTCGGACGGCACCTCCATGGGTGCGGAGGGAAGGACGACTTCCTCGCCGTCGACCACAACCGAAGCCTCGACGTCCATGGCGCCGCCCTCGTCGAGGGTCAGGAGGAGGGTCGATCCGTCGGTTTCCCAGGTCCCTGTCTGCGTTCCGTTGATGACGATGTTGAAGGTCCCATCGTCCGTCGCGACCGAGAATCCCCAGTCGTCACGGACGGCCTCCATTGAGCCGTTGGCGTTGAGCGTGGTGACGAAGGAACCGCTGACCGATGTCACCTCACCGAACCCCGTAGTCTCCTCGTCCATCTCGGCGAAAACCTGATCGAAGAAAGCCTGATCGTCGAGGACCCAGGAACCGACAAGGCAATCGTCCCCTCCAGAGGCAGCTGCCGCCGTCGTTGTCGTCGCCTCCGCTGCGGTAGTGGTGGTCTCCGCCGCTGTGGTGGTTGTCTCCCCTCCTGACGAGGTGGATTCATCACCATCGACAGTGGTGGTCGTGTCCGCACCTTCACCGCCGCAGGCGACGCCTATGAGGCAGACAGCGAGAAGAAGAGAAAGACGTGATTTCATAAGCTCAGATTAGATGCTGTGGGCTCTAACAGCATGCGGTGGTCAGTCGTGGCGCACCACGGAAGCTCCGAGAGCGGTGAGCCGGTCGGCAAAGCCCTCATAGCCACGGTCGATGTGAGAAATGTCCCCGACTTCGGTGACTCCCTCGGCTCTGAGCCCGGCGAGGGCGAGCGCGGCGCCGGCCCTGATGTCGGGAGCGAGGACCGGACATCCAGAGAGGCGTTCGACGCCGCGAATCACGGCGTGTTGTGCCTCGGTGACAATGTCTGCCCCCATTCGCGCCAGTTCCCCGACATATCTGAACCTGGCGTCATAGAGATTCTCTGTTACTACCGATGTTCCGTCGGCAATAGCCAGGTAGGCGACCATCTGGGGGTGCATGTCCGTGTGAAAACCGGGGAAGGGAAGTGTGGCAAGATCCACCGCCTTGGGCCGCTCCGGACCGACCACACGCAGCCAACCCTCGCCCTGTTCCACGGTGGCTCCGGTGTTCTCGAGTTTTCTCAGTTCCATCCGCAGGTTCTCTGGCTGACACCCGGTGATGGTGACGTCTCCGGCGGTGATCGCACCTGCTACTGCATAGGTACCGGCCTCGAGCCTGTCCGATATCACGGCATGATCGGCAGGTGAAAGTGAGTCGACGCCGGAGATGGTGACCAGCGACGTTCCGCCACCTTCGATCTTGGCCCCCATCGCCTTCAACTGGCTTATCAGGTCGACGATCTCCGGTTCCCGAGCGGCGTTGACGATCACGGTCTCGCCTTCAGCCAGGACACCGGCGAAAAGCATGTTCTCGGTTGCCCCCACCGAAGGGAACTGGAGTTCGATCTCGGTCCCCTTCAGCCTGCCATCGATCCGGGCTACGAGCTCTCCGTGAACCAGCTCGAACTCCGCCCCCATCTGTTCCAGCCCACCGGTGTGCATGTCGATCGGCCGAGCTCCGAGGTCGTCACCGCCAGGTAGTGCCACCCGGGCCAGACCGCAACGTGCAAGGAGCGGGCCGAGGACCACTATCGACGCCCGCATCTGTCGGACGAGGTCGATGGGCGCCTCAGGGTTGAGATCTTCGGGGACCACCACAAACAGCTCGTGGCCGTCCTGGGTGACATTGCACCCGGTGTGTGTGAGCACCTTGCACATGAGTTCGACGTCGAGAATCCGGGGTACGTTGGTGAGCCGGTGACGGCCGGGAGCGAGGAGGCAGGCGACCATCTCCTTGAGTACTGCGTTCTTCGCTCCGAGGACGCCGACCGTGCCTTTGAGCTGGGCGCCGCCTTTGATCACGAGGTGTGACATCAAGCCGAAGATAGCCCGTCAGCACGGCAAAACCCGGTCGCCTACCCAATTGCCCGGAGCGGCCTGGCTACCCTGCCGCCGGTATGAGAATTGCACTTGGCTCCGACCACGCCGGCTACCCGCTCAAAGACCACCTTGCTTCCTGGCTCGCCGAGTCGGGCCATGCCGTTTACGACCTGGGGACCCACAACACCGACCCCGTCGACTACCCGGACTATGCGGCGTCAGTCGCTTCCGCCGTCCTCGACGGCCGCGCCGACCGGGGGATCGTCATCTGCGGCTCAGGCGCCGGCGCGGCGGTGGCCGCCAACAAGCTCAACGGGATCCGGGCGTCGGTCGCCCACGACACCTACACCGCTCGTCAGATGGTGGAACACGACGATGTCAACGTCCTCTGCCTCGGTGCACGCGTCATCGGATCAGAAGTCGCCCGGGAGCTGATCAACGCATTCCTCCAGGCCAAATTCTCCAGAGAAGACCGCCACGTAAGGCGCGTCGACAAGATCAAGGCCCTGGAGAACTAAGTTCTCCAACGCGACCTTCCTCCCGCTTGGTGGCGGTAGGAGGGCAGAGGTAGGAGGGAGAGATCCCCCCGGCCGGGAGCTTGAATGCCGTTGGTGGGAACGCCCCACCCTCCCCGGCTCCTACGTCGCCGTTAGCTCGCGGCTTGAGCCTCGGCTACCAGTACGTCTAGGCCGGCGGTGCCGAT
>JBBDHT010000060.1:12302-17850 GCA_040880765.1 Acidimicrobiia bacterium
GTTAGCTCGCGGCTTGAGCCTCGGCTACCAGTACGTCTAGGCCGGCGGTGCCGATCTCGCCGGAGACACGGCGGACCACGTTGTTCTCACCGTCTAGGACCACATAGAACGGGGTTCCCGCCATGCCGTAGGAAGCACCTACCGTCCCGATCTGGTCGTCCATGATCACGGGCACGGTCCAACCCTCGTCTTCGAGCCACTCCTGAGGAGGCCAGTTGGGACGGAGGCGGTCGGTTGATGTGGCCACGGAGTAGATATCGACATCGTCGGGCAGGTTCCCGGCGTCGAGCCAGTCCTGTACGACCGGGACCTCAACCTGGCAATGGGGGCACCAGTGAGCGAGGAAGAGGACGATCTTGGCGCGTCCGTCGGCTTCGATCCTCACCTCGTTCTCCTCCCAGTCTGCCCCGACGGTTTCCGGGGCGGTGAGGCCCACCACCGGGTCGGTGGGTGAACCACTGTTGTAGACGGGAAGGGGATCGCCGGTGACTACCGGATCGCCGTACCCGATTGAGGCGTCAGCCTCTTCTTCGCCGGCAATGGCAACCGCCAGAAGGACGACTAAGGCGAGGCCCACGACCCCGCCGATGATTCCAAGGAGTTTCTTATTCACGTTCAGTTCTCATGTAGAAGGCAAGCAATACAGAGATGAGGATAAACCCGGACCCGGCCATAAATGGGATGGAGACGAAGCCGAACACGTCGACATACTTGAGAGAGCAAGGGTTATTGGGGTCGCAGGCACCACCCTCGAGCGAAGGGTTCAGTTGGGTCATGTAATGCCATATCGAGATCAGCGCTCCGCCGAACGACAGGGGCAATGCGTAATACCGGACCACGAGCTCCTTGCGGAGCGCCCCCACCAGGAGGATGACCGACAGCGGGTACATGGCGATTCGCTGATACCAGCAAAGCCGACAGGGGACGAAGTGGATCACCTCGGAGTAGATCAATGAACCCCCGGTGGCCACAGCCGCCACCATCCAGGCCAGCCACAACGCCGAGTCCCCGAGCAACGAAAGTGCGGCCTCCTTGCCCCTGGCGAACCGATAGACGAGCAGACCGAGAGCACCCGCCAGCGAAATCAGGGCAAGGGCAGCGAGGAACGTGTTGTAGAGATCAACAGACTGTGCGGACATTCCCGACCCTCGACAATCCAATAGCGGAAGGCCGACCGCGTGTCAGCCCGTTGCAGTCCCGACCGGATTCGAACCGGCGTTTCCGGCTTGAAAGGCCGGCGTCCTAGGCCTCTGGACGACGGGACCAAAGGGGTGGTGAAGCAATCAGGATACAGCCCCTCAGGATGCCAGCCCAACTCTCCGGCAAGCCAGGTCAACGGGTGAGACGAGTGCGCGCCGTGTCCAATCTGGCGATCGTCTTTTCCTGACCCAGCACCGCCATCGACTCGAAGAGCGGTGGGCTGACCGAAGACCCGGTGACGGCGACCCGCATCGGCTGCAGACCCTTGCCCACGCCGACCTCCATTTCGGCAAGCATCGCCCGCAGACTCTCCTCGATCGCTTCAGCGGTCCAAACAGGAAGTCCCCCGAGACGTTCCGCCGCCGCAGCAAGGACGTCGGAGACGCCTTCCTTGGTCATCACCTTGTCCCAGGACTTCTCGTCGTATTCCCCGATCTCGGTGAAGAGGAAGGTCACCTGCTCCCCCGCTTCGGGCAGAAGCTTGGTCCGCTCCTGGACCAGGGGTGAGATCTCCTCGAAACGGGCGAGCTCGGCCTCGTCGAGCTGCCGGCCCACGGCCTCCTCCACGAACGGAACCACGAGTTCGCTGAACCGGGACGGGTCCATCGCCCGTATGTACTCCCCGTTCATCCACTCCAACTTCTCGGTGTCGAACGTCGCCGGGTTCTTGGAGACGTCGGCGAGGTCGAAGGCGGCTACCGCCTCATCCCGGGAGAAGATCGTGGTCTCACCGTCCACCGACCATCCGAGCAGACAGAGGTAGTTGAACACGGCGTCGGGGAGGTACCCGGCATCGCGAAATTCGGTCAGCGAGCTGGCATCGTGGCGTTTCGACAGCTTCTTGCCGTCGGTCCCGAAAAGGAGAGGGAGATGGGCGTAAATCGGCTCACCAGCACCCATGCCCCGGGCGATCAGGATGTGTTTCGGGGTGGAAGGGAGCAGGTCCTCGCCCCGGGCGACATGAGTGATCTCGTAGTCGATGTCGTCCACCGTCGACGCCAGGTGGTAGGTGGGGATGCCATCGCTTCTCAGGATGACAAAATCGTCGACATCCTGGGGGGCAAAGCTCACCGTTCGCCTGATCACATCGTCGAAGACAATCGGTGCATCCTGAGGGATGGCGAGACGGATGACACCACTGTCGGCTTCGGTCTCAGGCCGGCGGATGTAGTAGCCGGGATGCTTTCCCTCCTTCTGGGCCTTTTGGCGGAGGGCCTCCAGCTCGTCAGTGGGCCGTTGGTCGTAGTAGGCGGCACCGGAAGCAACCAGCTGCTCGGCGACTTCGCGGTATCGCTCGTAGCGGTCGGACTGGCGGTAGGAACCGTGGGGCCCTCCCACCGAGACGCCTTCGTCCCAGTCGAGTCCCAACCAGCGGAGCGACTCGAGAATCCCCGCCTCGTATTCCGCCGTCGACCGGTCCCGGTCAGTGTCGTCGCTGCGCACGATGAAGACCCCATCGTTGGCCCGGGCGTACAACCAGTTGAACAAAGCCGCCCGCGCCGTTCCAACGTGGAGGTTCCCGGTCGGCGAAGGGGCGATCCGTACCCGAACGCTCATCGCTTCACCACCCGGTTGGTGAGAGTGCCGATCCCGTCGATCTCGACCTCCATCGTGTCCCCGACATTCACTGCCGAAACGCCCGAAGGTGTGCCGGTGAGGATCACGTCACCGGGGAGAAGCGTCATCACCGCGGTCACGTACTCGATGATTGCACCTACCCCGAAGATCATATCGGAGGTAAAACCGGCCTGACGGACCTCACCGTTGACCCGGCAGATGACTGCGAGCCTTTCCAACGGGTCCAATTCGGTCTCGATTGCCGGGCCCAGCGGGCAGAAGGTGTCGAACCCCTTGGCACGGGTCCACTGGCCGTCCGATCGCTGCAGGTCCCGTGCCGTCACATCGTTGGCTGCGGTGTAGCCGAGGATGTAGGTGCCGGCATCTTCGGCGTTGACATGGCGCGCCACCTTGGAGATGACCACCGCCAGTTCCGCTTCGTGATGCAACTCCTTCGTGAGTGGGGGGTACACAACCGATCCGTCGGGTCCTATCACCGAAGTGGCCGGCTTCATGAAAATGAGAGGCTCGTCGGGCGGTGGGCCGCCCATCTCCGCGGCGTGGTCCTCGTAGTTCTTCCCGACACAGATCACCTTGGTGGGAATCACCGGCGAGAGAAGTTGAACACTCGGCCAGGGCACTTCCGACTCGGTCGGCTCCCAGGCGACGAACGGTGACCCGCGATACACCTGGACGCCGTTGGTGTCGGCGATTCCATAGGCGATATCGTCACCCGATTTGATGCGAACGATTTTCATAGTGCCCGA
Organism: Acidimicrobiia bacterium; assembly: GCA_040880765.1. Taxonomy (GTDB): domain Bacteria; phylum Actinomycetota; class Acidimicrobiia; order Spongiisociales; family ZC4RG35; genus MA-ANB-1. The sequence continues at coordinate 15,827 of JBBDHT010000060.1, forward strand.
CGGTAGTTATTCGGCCGGGTTGTCGACATCTCAGACCCGTCGAAGCACTGCACGCAACTGATCAGCCGGGAGGATCAAATCTGCATCGTCCACTTCGGCAACCGCCGTCTCCCCGGGGCGTTTGTCGTGTGGGGCGGCGGCCAACCACCGTTGGCGCCTCTCGATGAGCGCTGGCGGACTCTCCTCCCAGTACCCGCAGAGCATGAGCGCGACCTCGATGTCTTCGCGGATCGCGGCCCGGCCCAGCGCAGCAGCGCGGGCCTGAGTCAACCCTGTAACCACCGACCTGAGGTCGGGGTCGTCATCGGGCAACTCGTAGCCACCGATCAACCGCAAGGCATATCCATGGTCGGGGCCGATGTGGCCGAACATCCCACCTGTCGGATTCTCCTCCGGAGCGGTGACCAGGCCGGCCTTGAGCGGGCGCCAGCGGCGTGGCGGGCCCGGCTGGAGGGTCTTTCGAGGCAGGTCCGATTCGGTTAGCTCGAGATTGGGCTGTTGGCCCACTAGGAGAGTCTCACGGTCAAAAAGCTTCCAACCACTTGCGGTATTCCTCCAACTCTCCCCGCACGGCCTTCGAGAAAAGGTTCTGGGCTTCGGAGGTGATCGGACCCGGGGAGCCGGACCCGATCTGGCGGTCGTCGATCTCGACCACAGGTGTCACCTCGGCCGCGGTACCGGTGAGGAACATCTCGTCGGCGACATACATCGACCCGCGGGCCAGCTCCTCCTCCCGGACCTCGTAACCGCGGTCGCGAAGGATCTCGACCACCGAGTCTCTCGTAATCCCTTTGAGGATGCCGGCGGAGACCGGTGGTGTGTAGACGATGCCCTCGGAGACGAGGAACAGGTTCATCCCGCTCCCCTCCGAGATCGAGCCCGACTGGTTGAGCATTATCGCCTCGTCATATCCGGAGCGGACCGCCTCTGACTTGGCCAACGAAGAGTTCAAGTATCCGCCCGAGCCTTTGGCAGTGGGGATGAAATCCTGATGAGAAATTCGCCGCCAGGACGACACTCTGGCCCGGATCCCGTGGGCGACACCGTCGTCGCCGAGGTAGCTGCCGAGGGCGAATGCGGCCATCATCGTCTTGACCCTGCTTCCGGCCGGGTTGAGACCGAACTCGCCGAGCTCGTGGAAGACCAGCGGCCGGATGTATGCGCCTTTGAGGTCGTTGGCGCGGAGCAGCTCGATTGCGGTCTTGTTGAGGTCATCCACCGAATAAGCCATCGGGATCCCGTAAGCCCGGGCCGAGGCCTCGAGGCGGACCATGTGGTCGGTCAGGCGGAATACGGCAGCGCCATCGGCCGTCTCGTAGGAGCGAATGCCCTCGAAGACGCCTGTTCCGTAGTGGAGAGCGTGCGATAAGAAGTGGACGGTGGCATCGGCCCAGGGGACCATCTCGCCGTCATCCCAGATGTAGGTTGCCTGTTCCATCCTGCAAGGGTAAACCAGATCGCGTTCGCAATGTTCACCTCGTTGCCTGAGGGCCGTCGATCCGAGCCGTTACTGTTGCCGACGGTGACAAAGCTGATTGCATCCTGGTTCGGTACCGGGCTGATCCTCCGCAAAATACGCGCTTCCGACGCCGGTTCCGGCACCGTGGCGTCCGTGGTCACCTTCCCGTTTGCAATCTGGTTGGGGAGTCTCGGGGTGTTCGCCCAGGTGGCCGCCACGCTCGCGGTCATCGCTCTTGGCATCTGGTCGGTTTCTGCACTGGTTGAAGACGAGGGAGATGCCGGATGGATCGTGGTCGACGAAGCGGCCGGCACCTTCATCGCGACGATAGGCCTGGGATGGGGCCCCGGTCTGGTAGCTCTCGTCATCTTCCGTGTCGCCGACATCTTCAAATCCGGGTTTCCCGGTGTTGCCCGTGCCGAACAGATTTCGGGGGCACGGGGGGTAATCGGCGACGATATCGTCGCCGGCTTTTACGGTCTTGCTGCCGGCCTGGTCACCAAGGTGTTTTTGTTTTAGGAGTCCGTTGAATAATGCCGTTGTCCAGATTGGCGGCCAGGCGCGC
>JBBDHT010000061.1:0-17676 GCA_040880765.1 Acidimicrobiia bacterium
GGATCTCTCCCACAGGGTCCTAAACCCTGCGCGTCTGCCATTCCGCCACACCCGCCCGCGACAATGTCGGTTGGGGTCTTTTGAACCGTCGAACCCCAAACCGTGAGTTACTCAGTGGGTCGCCTGGGATTCGAACCCAGAGCCTGCGGGTTAAGAGCCCGTTGCGCTGCCAGTTGCGCCAGCGACCCTCGGATGGGGAGTTTAGCGCTGGGCCTCATCAAGCTCTAAATGGCGTGGAAGCTCATCGATCCAGGCAGTGATCACTTGCCATGCGTCGGAACATTCCAGGACCCTCACGGTGCAGACCCCATGAATATGGGTGTTCTTCCGGTGGCCGGTCCCCCTGGGTTTAATGAACGTCTTATGGAACCGAACATCTGGAAGGTTGAGTTCCCCCCGCCAGTGATCCTGTGAGGTGTCGTCGTCGTTGCCCTCGTGGAGGTGGAGAGCGAGCCGGAACTCGGCGTCGGGTTTCACATACGCACGTATCCATGAAATGAAAAGGCGCAAGGCCCGTGGGTCGGTGTTCGCCATCGATAGATCGTTCCTGGACTTGGCCCCCTCGGCCCAGTACAGAACGGCTCCGGCGACCCAGTTCGCATCCAGGGCCAACCATGGAACTTCACCCCGGGCCCTCGCACGGATTTGCTCGACTTCCTCACGCCGCTTCCGCTGGGTGTCGCGCGGTATGCCCTTTACCGAATCAGTGCGAGCCTTGATTCCCTCGATCTGCTCAGTGGTCAGCCTCACATCGCGGCACCAGGTGGCCAGGGTGGATTTCTTCACCGGGATCAGATCCATGATCTCCCCGTATGACATCCCCACGGTCCGAAGGTCTCGACCCAGCTCTGACTTCTCCCAGCGGGACAACTTGTCCCAACTCCTCACCCGCTTGAGGAGGTTTTCCTCAAGTTCCATATTGATGAGGCTACGGGTCGAGTGGGACAGAAATGTCGACTACCGAGAGGGATCGCCAGCAATTACCCTTAGGCGAGATTCGGGCTGTGGCGCAGCTTGGTAGCGTGCCTGCTTTGGGAGCAGGAGGTCGTCGGTTCAAGTCCGACCAGCCCGACCAACGTTTAGAATTGACAATTGATTCGCGGGTGTAGCTCAATGGTAGAGCTCCAGCCTTCCAAGCTGGTGGTGAGGGTTCGATTCCCTTCACCCGCTCGAATGGGCCGCCTCTCGGGGTGGCAAAAACCAGCCCCAAGCCCCCGTAGCTCAACTGGATAGAGCGACGGACTTCTAATCCGTAGGTTGGGGGTTCAAGTCCTCCCGGGGGTGCTGGTGGCCCATTCCAACATGGTGGCCGTAGCTCAGTCTGGTAGAGCACCTGGTTGTGGTCCAGGATGTCGCGGGTTCAAGTCCCGTCGGTCACCCCACGCGTAGCCGCCCGGAAATTCCGGGCGGCTGTGTATGAAATCTTGGCGTCGCGCACGTCATGCAATCCGCAACCATTAGGAACACAATGACCACGACCGTCACAGAAGCCGGACCATTCGAACGAGTGGTCAGTCTCCACATCACCGACGAGGAGATAAACGCAGGCAAGCCGGCCGCGGCTCGGCGCCTTTCCAGCGAGATGAAGTTGAAGGGCTTCCGGCCGGGCAAAGCACCCACCCCGGTGGTCGAGGCCGCCGTCGGGCGTGACCGCCTCCGCCAGGAGACCATCGACGACCTGATCAACCCCACCCTCGACCGCATCCTCACCGAGGAGGAAATCCGGCCTGCGGTGAACCCTCAGCTCGAGGCGATGGACGATGTGGACGGGGGAGTGGACGTGTCGGTGAGGGTGACCATCTGGCCCGAGATCGACACACCCAACTACCAGGATCGCAATGTCGAGGTCGACTCTCCCGAAGTGACCGAGAAGGACATGGCCGAGCAAGTCAAGCGGATGCTCGAACAGTTCGCAGTCGTCGAGGAGGTGGAGCGCCCGGCAGAGGAAGGCGATTTCGTCAGCATCGACATCTCGGCGACCCGCAATGGGGAGACGATCGAAGAGGCCAACGCATCCGACCTTCTGTACGAAGTCGGGTCAGCGATGTTCATTGAAGGGATCGACGAGCAGGTCACCGGCAAGTCGGCAGGAGACGAGGTTACCTTCGACGGGAAGCTGCCTGAGGGTTTCGGTGACCTTGCCGGCGATGAGGTCACGTTCAAAGTTGTGGTGCAGGAGGTGAAGGAGCGTGTCCTTCCCGACCTCACCGATGAGTGGGTCGAGGAGAACACTGAGTTCGAAACCGTCGAGGAGCTGACCGGTGAGCTCCGAGAGCGTCTCGCCGATGCCAAGCTGCAGGCGGTCCACCGCCAATTTGGCGAGCTGGCGATGAAAACTCTTCGCGACCAGCTCGACGTCGAGATCCCCGAAGCGTTGATCAGAGCAGAGATGGACAACCATCTTCATCGGTTCGTCCACCGACTCGAGGAGAACGACCTCACCCTCGACGACTATTTCCAGGCATCGGGGGTCGAGCGGAGCGTCTTTGTCGATGACCTCCGGGAACAGGCCACACTGTCGCTGCAGAACCAGCTGATTCTCGAAGCCGTCGCTCAAGCCGAAGGCATTGAGATCACCGAAGAGGACATGTCCGCCGCCCTGCAAAGTCTGGCGGCGCGTTCGGAGGATCCAGCTGCCTTTATCAGAGCTTTCGCTGAAAGCGGTCAAGAATTAGCACTGGCCAGTGATATTCTGCGTAACAGGGCCATGGACGCGATTCTCTCGGGGGCGACCCCCGTTGACGAGAATGGCAATCCGGTGGACCTCGATTTGAGACCCAACGAAGTGGAAGCAGAAATCGTCGAGGCAGAACCCGTAGAGGGCGAAGTCGTGGCAGAAGTGGCGGAGGAAGAAGAATGACACCCCAGAACTACGTAGTACCAACAGTCTTCGAGCAGACGAGCCGGGGTGAGCGCTATTTCGATATCTACAGCCGCCTCCTCAAGGACAGGATCATCTTCCTGGGCACACCTATCGATGACACCATCTCCAACCTGATCATGGCCCAGTTGCTCCACCTCGAGTCCGAGGACCCGGACAAGGACGTCTTCATCTACATCAACTCACCCGGTGGATCGATCACTTCACTGTTCGCCATCTACGACACCATGCAGTACATCAAGCCTGATGTGAATACTGTCTGCATGGGGATGGCGGCATCGGCAGCCGCGGTGATTCTTGCCGGCGGCGCCAAAGGAAAACGGTTCGCTCTACCCCACGCCCGGGTGATGCTCCACCAGCCGCACGGCGGGGCCCAAGGACAGGCGGCAGACATCGAGATTCAAGCGAAACTGATCGTGCAGATGAGAGAAGAACTCAACGAAATCCTCGCCGAGCACACCGGTCAGGAAATCGAAAAGATCTCTCGCGACACCGATCGCGACTACTGGCTGTTGGCAGAAGACGCCAAGAGTTACGGAGTAATTGACGGAATACTCACGCGTCGCGAGCTCGCTGCGGTAGCCTCCAAGTAGATGCCAAGACTCGGTGAAGGCGGGGAGCTGTTGAAATGCAGCTTCTGCGGCAAATCTCAAAAGCAAGTTAAGAAGCTGATCGCTGGTCCAGGCGTGTACGTCTGCGACGAATGCATCGAGCTTTGCAACGAGATAATCGCTGAAGAGTTCTCGACGACCGAAGAGGTCACCTTCACTGAACTCCCGAAGCCTGCGGAGATCAAGTCTTATCTCGACGACTACGTCGTTGGCCAGGAAGAGGCCAAGAAGAAGCTCTCTGTGGCCGTCTACAACCATTACAAGCGGATCAGGTCTGGCGACGTGCAGCGGGATGTCGAGTTGCAGAAGTCGAACATCCTCCTCGTCGGCCCAACGGGGAGTGGTAAGACACTGCTCGCCCAGACCCTCGCCCGCCAGCTCAATGTCCCCTTCGCGATTGCCGACGCAACCAGCCTGACTGAAGCCGGTTATGTCGGTGAGGATGTGGAGAACATCCTCCTCAAACTGCTCCAGGCCGCCGACTACGACGTGAACCGCGCCCAGCAGGGGATCATCTACATCGACGAAATCGACAAGGTTTCCCGCAAAGCGGAGAACCCCTCCATCACCCGTGACGTTTCCGGTGAGGGAGTCCAGCAAGCGCTCCTCAAGATCCTCGAAGGCACGGTTGCCTCGGTGCCTCCACAAGGTGGGCGTAAGCACCCTCACCAGGAATTCATCCAGCTCGACACATCAAATGTCCTGTTCATCTGCGCAGGTGCCTTCGGCGGGCTCGAAGAGGTAATCGCCAATCGACTCGGGGACAGCGGTGTCGGTTTCGGGGCCCAGGTCCGCTCCCGCGCCCAGCGGCGGACCGGGGAGGTCCTCTCCCAGGTCATGCCGGAAGACCTGATGAAGTACGGGTTGATCCCCGAGTTCATCGGCAGATTGCCGGTCACCGCAACCGTCGAAGACCTCGACCTCGAATCATTGATCCAGATTCTCACCGAGCCGAAGAACGCTCTTGCCAAGCAGTACGCCCGGATGTTCGAGATGGACAACGTCGAACTTGTATTCACACCGGATGCACTCGAGGCGGTTGCCGAACAAGCGATCAAGCGGGGAACCGGCGCCCGGGGTCTGCGGGCAATCCTGGAAGAGGTCCTGCTCAACACCATGTATGACCTCCCATCACGCAGCGACATAGATCAGGTGTTGATCGACCGCGAGGTTGTGATCAACAAGGTCAACCCGACGCTCGTACCGGTTGCCGACACGGCTTCGGTGGAACCAACCGAACGCTCAGCCTGATCACCCCCCGGTTGTTGAAAACTATTGGGCCTACTGGCCTATCGCTGTGCTCTCTGATTTGTGTAATGTCGTGACTAGTCCGCCTGACATGTTTGAAATGCACATTGACGGGAAAGGACTTGACCACAACTATGTGGTTATCGACCACTGCTTGTGGTTGATTGCTTGAAGAGGGCAAATGGGAGGCACTGAAACCGGACCTTAACTCGGTCACCTTGGTCTGGTGGAGCTAGTGGTGAGACCGGCCCGTCCCGGGAGTATTTACCGAAAGGGATGGGAAATTTAATGACTACGACCATGGAGCCTGGAACGCTCCGATACAGGCTATTGGCAGTCGCGTCTGCTCTGGCAGTCTTTGCGTCTCTCGTGGCAATCTCAATGCCGACAGCATGGGCTTCAATCGACATCTCGATTCCGATCGACACCGTGGTCCGCGCTCAGCCCGGGTCGGAAACACTTCTGGCCACGGTGGACTCGAGTGACTTCGCAGGCCAAGAGTGCTCGGTCAGCGCCACCTCGAATAATCAGGAATCGACCCATCCGAACAACGATCTGATCGTCGCCTCGGATGGCTCCAGCGTGGTTCTCGAGGACGTTGAGGCGGTCCCGGGTGCCACGGTCCATGCCGAAGGCACCCTGATAATGGGGGATACGGTCACGGTTACTCTTCTCATGGGACCAGATCGGAGATTCTCGGCCGGGATAACGGTCAACATCGACTGCGAACCTCTGCTGCCGGGGCAGATTGTTGTTGAGAAGCTGGTGACCGAAGGTTCGGATCAGTCGACTGCGTTTACCTTTGTGGCTGATTTCACGCTTGATGATGACACTTTGGCTCATGGCGAGAGTGGATCTTCTGGTGATCTGGACGCTGGTACCTATGCCGTATCGGAGACAGTTCCGGCTGGTTGGAACCTGGTGAGCGCGGTCTGTGACGATGGTTCGGCTCCGTCTGCGATCGGGTTGGATGAGGGTGAGGTCGTTACCTGTACTTTCACCAACGAGCAAGAGATCTCCGAGCCCGAGCCGGAGACCGACCTTGAGATCACCAAGATCGATCTTGTTGATCCGGTTGTAGTCGATTCGGATAATCCGACTGCTTTGATCACCTATGAGGTGACGGTTGCCAATAACGGGCCTGAGTTGGCTGAGAATGTGGTTGTCACTGACACCCTGCCTGCAACGTTGACGTTTGTGTCTTCGTCGCCTGCGGTTGGTTCCTGTGGTCATGCGGCTGGTGTGGTTACTTGTGAGTTGGGTGACCTGGCGGTTGGGGATTCGGTGCTGATCACAATCGTGGTCGAGACCGAGGCTGTGGGTGAGATCACCGTTTTCAGTCCGCTGAATGTTGTCGAGGTGTCTTCGGACACTGAGGAGTCCAACCTGGAGAACAACGTCGCTGATGAAGAGACCAACATCATCGAAGTGCTCTCGCTGGGATTCACCGATCTCGAGGTGACCAAGGTCGATCTTGTTGATCCGGTGGTGGTCGATTCGGATAATCCGACTGCTTTGATCACTTATGAGGTGACGGTTGCCAATAACGGGCCTGAGTTGGCTGAGAATGTGGTTGTCACTGACACCCTGCCTGCAACGTTGACGTTTGTGTCTTCGTCGCCTGCGGTTGGTTCCTGTGGTCATGCGGCTGGTGTGGTTACTTGTGAGTTGGGTGACCTGGCGGTTGGGGATTCGGTGCTGATCACAATCGTGGTCGAGACCGAGGCTGTGGGTGAGATCACCGACACGAGCCCCCTCAACGTTGTCGAGGTGTCTTCGGACACTGAGGAAGCGAACCTGGAGAACAACGTCGCCAGCGAAGAGACCGATATCGTCGAGGTGCTCGACCTCGAAGTCCTTCCGTTCACCGGAATCGACACACCTTTCCTGCTGACCGGGGCGATCATGTTGCTTGGTGCTGGACTTACGTTGGTCTTCGTCTCACGGAGGCGTGAGCTCGAGATCTAAGCCACCTTGGAACTGAAAGGAACGGCCCCGGGGGTAACCTCCCGGGGCTTCCTTTATGAACTACGACGAATCCATCGCCTATCTAGACAGACATGTCAACCTTGGGGTCAAGCCAGGTCTCGACCGAATCCGGACGTTGCTCGAAGCCATGGGCTCACCCCACTTCGGATACCCCGTCATCCACGTTGCCGGCACGAACGGGAAGACGTCGACTTCGAGGATGGCCACGGCACTTCTGCTCGCCCGTGGCCTATCGACAGGCACGTACACGTCGCCACATTTGGAGCGGATAGAGGAGAGACTCTCGGTCCACGGCGAGTATGCGACCCCTGAGGAGTTTGCTCTGGCTATGACCGATGTCGCCGTTTTCGCAGATGTCCTGGTGGAGGGAGGCGCTGAGCCGAACACATACTTCGAGCTCACCACTGCTGCAGCGTTTGCGCTCTTCGCCGAGAAGGCGGTCGATGCCGCGGTGGTCGAGGTCGGGCTGGGCGGCCGTCTCGATGCGACAAACGTGCTCAATGCAGATGTCAGCGTCGTAACCGGGATCGGCGTCGAGCACACCGAATTTCTCGGCCATGACGTCGCCACCATCGCGGGCGAGAAATTGGGCATCGTGAGCCCAGGCACGATCTTGATCACGGGCAACCTTCCTGAGGCGGCGTTGGAGGTGGCCAATGCCAAGGCCAAGGAGATGGGAATCCAGCACCGTGTTTTCGGGCGCGATTTCTCGGTAGCCGAGGCCGAGCGCGGCATCCGCGGTTGGCATACGACCATCGAAGGGGCGGAAGAGACATATGACGACATCTTCTTGCCGGTCCATGGGCGGCACCAGCTTCACAATCTCGCTGTGGCTATTGCAGCCACAGAAGCGTTGGTCGGGAGCCGGCTCGATCCGAATTCGGTGCGGGAGGCGATGCTGGCGCTCACCCTTCCGGGGCGCATGGAGGCCATCGCCACCGGCCCTCTTGTCCTGATCGACGGAGCGCATAACGCCGACGGAGTAAAGACCCTCGTCGACTCGCTCGCCGACGAGTATCCGACAGTGAAGTGGGAAGTTGTCCTGGGGATCATGGGGGACAAGAACATCGAGGCGATAATCGAAGAGCTCGCCCCCATCGCATCCGGCTTCGTGGTAACCGCGCCTCGCTCGGAGAGGGCAACGCCACCGCTCGACCTGGCGGAGAGAGTCCGGGCGGCGGTAGACGTCCCGGTCCTGGTGGCTGAGGACTCAGACTATGCAGTCGACATGGCTCGCGCTGAGGCAGGCGCCGAGGGCCATGTGCTGGTGGCAGGTTCCCTCTATCTCGTAGGTGAGGTGCGGAGCCACCTCAAGTAACCCCAAGGTTTTCGGGGCGTTACCCTTGCCATCAATATGTCCCAAGAGCACACATTCATCATGGTCAAACCCGACGGTGTCCAGCGAGGACTGGTCGGCGAGGTCATCTCCCGATTCGAACGCAAAGGCCTGAGCCTGGAGAAGATCAGAAAACTCGATATCGACGAAGACCTGGCGCGGCGTCATTACGCCGAGCACGTCGACAAGCCTTTCTTCCCTGAGCTTCTCGAGTTCATCACCTCCGGCCCCGTCGTCGCCATGGAATGGTCTGGCGACTCTGCAGTCGTTGTCTCACGCTCGATGATGGGCGCGACCGACCCGAAACAGGCTGCGCCGGGGACTGTACGGGGAGACCTTGGCCTTGCAGTCACCCACAATCTCGTTCACGGTTCCGACAGTGTGGAAAGCGCTCAGCGGGAGTTGGGGATCTTTTTCGGCTGAAATAGCCTGAGAACGGCTCGCGACGCCAATCGTGACATGGCAGAAGGTTGCCGGCCACTCTACACTCAGGGAGTCCGCCAAGGAGTCCTTTCCATCTATGGCTGAAACCCTTCTTTCATTCGCCGGCCAGGACATGGCCATCGACCTCGGCACTGCCAATACGTTGGTGTATGTCCGGGGTGGTGGAATCGTGCTCAACGAGCCTTCCGTGGTGGCGATCAACTCGATCACGGGCAAAGCACTTGCCGTCGGCATGGAAGCGAAAAGGATGATCGGGCGGACCCCGGCGTCGATCACCGCGATCCGCCCGCTCCGCGATGGTGTCATCGCCGACTTCGACATCACCGAGAAGATGCTTCGTTACTTCATTCAGAAAGTTCACAAGCGGAAGTGGGCACGCCCCCGAATCGTCGTCTGCGTTCCGTCCGGGATCACCCCCGTCGAGCGGAGGGCCGTCGAAGAGGCCGCCTACCACGCCGGTGCCCGTCGGGCCTACACGATCGAAGAGCCGATGGCGGCCGCGATCGGTTCAGGTCTTCCTATCGGGGAGCCTGCCGGCTCGATGGTCGTCGACATCGGTGGAGGTACCACCGAGGTTGCGGTCATCTCGCTCGGAGGCATCGTCGTGTCCCGGAGTATTCGGGTCGGTGGCGACGAGCTGGATACTGCGATCATCGACTGGATCAAGAAGGAGTACAACGTCCTCGTCGGTGAGAGGACTGCTGAGCAGTTGAAGATGGCTGTCGGGTCTGCCTGGCCATATGCCGATGAGCCGTCCGCCGAGGTGAGAGGACGCGACCTGGTCACCGGGCTTCCCAAGACGATTTTGCTTTCGAGCCCTGAGATTCGTGAGGCGATCGAAGAACCCACTCAGGCGGTTGTCGATGCCGTCAAATACACGCTGGATAAGACCCCTCCGGAGCTTGCGGCCGATGTTGTAGAACGAGGGATCGTTCTAACCGGAGGGGGAGCGTTGCTGGTAGGGCTGGACCATCGTCTTGCCCACGAGACCGGTATGCCGATCGTGACTGCGGCAAAGCCGTTGCAGTCTGTGGTGATTGGTTCGGGGAAGTGCCTGGAGGAGTTCGACACACTGCAGAGTGTGTTGGTGTCGTCGTCCCGGCCATGATTCCCTCGATCCAACCCGCAGCATGCTGACCCGGGATCGACAGCCCCGAAACGATCGCGCCCTCCCCACCTTTATCACCCTGGTTGTGCTGGGAATACTCCTGATGACTTTCCACGTCCGTCTCGAAGGAGGCGGTGTGGTGAGCGTGTTGAGAACCGGAACTCAGGCAGTGATCTCGCCTCTCCAACGTGGTGTCTCTTACGTCGTCACGCCCGTGGTCGAAGCTGTCGAAGGTCTCGGAAACATTGCTGGCCTGCGTGAGGAGAACCGTGCTCTCAAGGCTGCCCTGGAGGAGTCACAGGCCCAGCTGATCGCTGTCGAGGATCAACTGGCGCGGCTCGAACTCTTCGAGGCTCTTTACGGGCTGGACGAGTTGGAGAGTGACCTGGGGCGGACTGTGGCCAACGTCATCGGCCGGCCGGATCCTCTCGATGCCGGGTTGATAATCGACCGTGGCACCTCCCATGGGGTCGCCGTTGGCCAACCCGTAATCGACACCAACGGTTTTGTTGTCGGTTCGGTTTCGAGTGTGACGGCGGTGAGCGCGACGATCGTTCCGATCACCGGTTCTCGGGAAGGACTGGCAGTCTTGGTCGGCAGCCAGATCGGGAGTCTCACATCTCAGGCCGGGTCGTCCGACATGAGGTTGGAAATTCCCGATGCAAAAGAACCTGTGCTCGCCGGCGACAGGGTGCTCACGTCGGCGCAGAGTGTCCTATTCCCCGCCGGCTTTCCCGTGGGCGAGGTACAAGAGGATGCAGCGCTGGTCACTTCCGCGGTGAGCACGTTGGTAATGCCATACGTCGACATCGACACCTTGCGTATTGTCATCGTGCTGGCGTGGCCGGCCGATCCGGTATCGGCGTCAGGGCAGGACGAGATCCAGACCGACGTCACGACAACGACCCTCGGCGAGACGACGACAACTGGCGAGGGCACCACGACGACGGAAGATGGATCGTGAAATTCCGGTCATCGGCGATCGTTTTCCTCATCGTGGTCGCAGCTGTGGTGCTCCAGACGACGCTTTTCGGGACGATCAGGGTGATCACTCCCGACCTCGTCCTTCTGGTATCAATCCTCTTCGCCCTTACCAGGATCAAACCCGAACTGATACTTGCGATCACGTTTTCCGCCGGTCTCATGGTCGACCTGATTGGATCGTCTCTGCTCGGATTGCGGGCGATTGTCTTTACCTCGGCTGCATATATCGCCATTCGAACGCGAGAACGCGCCGACATCGGGCGGATCGCCACCGCCCTCTGGGCCGGGGCCCTGACTCTTATCGGCGTGTTGCTTCTAGTGTTGCTGGGGACATTGTTCGGACAGTCGACGCTTCTCGGGGAACATGTATTCAGTCGCCTCATCACAATTCCGCTGGCGAATATGGTTCTTGCGTTCCTGATCGCCCCCATCCTGGTCAGGGTGGTGGACCAGGATCCGGCAGCCCTTAGATACTGATGAAATTTGCTATCCGGCTCACCAGTCTCGGCATCGCCTTCATGGTGATGTTCTCGATTGTCGGCCTCCGGTTGTGGTTCGTGCAGGTCGCCGAGGGACCTGCGTTTGCACAGGCCGCTGAGGAACTGACCTGGATTGCTCGCAACTCCTATGCACCGCGCGGCGACATCTACGATCGGGACGGGACACTTCTCGCGACCAGCCGTCTCGTGCCCGCCGTGGTGGTGGACCGAACTTTCATCCAGCCTGACGAACGCGCAGACCTTGTTCAGACTCTTTCCGCTCTCCTGGGCATGGAGCCGGCCGACCTCGATGAGCTGTACGAGGAAGCTGGCATCAACGGTCGCTTCCAGGTCGTCACAATCTCAGCAGAGACATCGCTGCGGATCAACGAGAAACTCGACATGCTCCCCGGGGTCGAGATCGTCAATGTTCCGGAGCGGGTCTACCTGTCCGGGCCGACCCTCGCCCATGTCATCGGGCATCTTGGGCTACCCGAGCAATCCGATCTCGATGCCCGCCCCGACCTCGACCCGAGCATCCGCATCGGCAAGCTCGGAGTCGAACGGATCTATGACGAGTTTCTCGAAGGCACACCGGGCCAGGTCGAATACCGGGTCCGAGGGGGCGACATCATCGCAGAGCGGCCTGGCCGCGACTCAGCCCCCGGTGACTCATTGGTATTGACAGTGGACTTCGAACTGCAAGAGCTCGTTGAGCGAGCGCTGGAGGATGCTGTCGCTCTTTCCAATGACGTCAAGGACGACCTGCGTGCCAACGGGAACGAGGTCTTCAACATAACCCAGCGCGCCGCCGCAGTCGTTCTCGACGCCAAGACCTTCGAGATTCTGTCTCTGGCTTCCTTTCCCGACTTCGACCCTCAGCTCTTCGTTACCGGCCTCGACCCGGAGACGTTCTCCAACCTCCAGACCACCCAGGCGTTCAATAACCTGGCGATCGCCGGCCAGTACCCGCCGGCTTCAACGTTCAAGGCAATCACTTATATGGTGAAGGAGGAGGAGGACCTTCCGTTGCCGGAGGACGTTGAGGGTGTGGACATCCCCAATGAACTTGTGCACTGCGACGGGACTCTCTTTCTCGATGACGAGCCGGGTACCGAGAACCTGAAGAACGACTGGTACGCCCCGCGGGATCTGGGGTGGCTCGATATTCACGGTGCACTCGAGAACTCTTGCAACATCTTCTTCTGGAACATTGCCCTGGGCACCCACCGCCACCACCCGAACGAGGACGTGATCCAGGAGTGGGCAAAGGAGTTGGGATACGGCACAAAGACCGGAATCGATTTGTTCGGAGAGGCATCAGGGATAGTTCCCACCAGGGAGCTTTTCGAAGAGTGGGCTGCCTACCAGGAGGATAATCCCGATGAGCCCCCGAGACTTGACCGCAGCCGGCTGGAGTTTGCCAGCCCATGGCTTGGAGGAGATCTGCTCGACCTGGCGATAGGTCAGGGCGCGTTTGTGGCCACCCCGCTGCAGGTCGCGGTTTCTTACGCTTCGATGTTCAACGGTGGAATGGTGATGGAGCCCCGGGTGGTCAAGGAGGTTGTCACTCCCGAAGGCGAGGCAACGCCCGTGGAGTCGTCGGTGGTACGCCAGATCGAGATCTCAGACGATGTGCGCCAGGCGCTGCTGACCGACCTCAACCGGGTGGTGACGACGGGTACCGCCAGCACCGCATTTGCCAATTTCGGAGAAGGGCTCGAATTGGTGGGCGGCAAGACCGGGACCGGTGAGTCGTCGCAGAACAAGGACGATCATGCCTGGTTCGCCGCCGTCGCCCCCATCGACGACCCCCAGTACGTGGTGGTCGTGCTGATCGACGAGGGTGGCTCGGGAAGCCGGATCGCGGCGCCGGTTGTCCGGCACATTCTTCAGTACCTTATGGGTAACGAGCCAACGCCGATCGTCGAAGGGGCGGATGCAGACTGATGGCTGTTCTGACCAGAATTCGTGAAGTTGCAGTTGTCCGTCGTAACAACAAGTCGGACAAGGTCCTGATGGGGACGATGCTGGTTCTGTCGGCTTTCGGCTTGCTGATGATCTATTCAGCGACCCAAAGCACCGGGTCGTTCTCGATGGAGCGCCAGATGATCTTCGTTACTGCCGGCGTCATCGTCTACTTCGTCGCCTCGAACATCGACTACCGGGAGTACCGGCTCTGGATACCGATCGCTTCGGCGGTCATCCTCGTCCTCCTGGTCGTGGTTTTCCTCTTCGAGCCGGTGAACGGAGCACAACGTTGGATCGAGCTGGGATTCTTCAAACTCCAGCCCGCAGAGTTTGCCAAGGTTGTTCTCATCGTTGCCCTGGCCAGCATCCTTGCCCCTCCTGTCCGGGGTGAAATCGAACGGCGGCGGCTTCCCTGGGCCAAAATCGGTCAAGCCCTCCTACTGGTTTCTATCCCCGCATACCTGATTCTTCTTGAGCCCGACCTCGGGACAACCCTGGTCTTCGGGTTCATCGTATATGTGATGATTTTTGCAGCCGGCGCCACATGGCGTCAGATGGTTGCTCTCGGTCTCGCCGGCGCAATTGGCGCCTTTGCGGTGTGGAGTCTGGGGTTGCTCGAGGAGTATCAGATGGACCGGATCAGGATCCTGTTCAATCCGACGATCGACCCCCAGGGACTTGGTTACAACCTGGCGCAGTCGAAACTCGCGATCGGTTCCGGGCAGCTATTCGGTTCGGGGCTGTTTGCCGGTACCCAGACGAACTTCGAGTACGTGCCCGAGCAGGAGACCGACTTCATATTTACTGCAGTCGGCGAGCAGCTGGGTTTCGTTGGAGGGTTACTCGTTTTGGTTGCCTTCGCCGTGATCATCTGGCGTCTCTTGGTGATCGCCGCCAACGCACGTGATCGATTCGGCGCACTGATTGCGGTGGGGATCGCCGCGATGATGATGTTCCATGTCTTCGTCAACGTGGGGATGACCATCGGGCTCATGCCGGTCACCGGCCTGCCGCTGCCGTT
This sequence comes from Acidimicrobiia bacterium, assembly GCA_040880765.1. GTDB lineage: Bacteria > Actinomycetota > Acidimicrobiia > Spongiisociales > ZC4RG35 > MA-ANB-1. Next base: position 14,073 of record JBBDHT010000061.1, read on the forward strand.
TCTCTCTCTGGGCGGGTCTTTCTACATGGCAATGACCCTGGCGCTCGGAATTGCCAACTCGATTTGGCTGATGCGCACACCGGTCCCCGGAGAAAACCAGCTGACGTGATGGAACTCTCCCTCCGCTTGCGGAGGGAGCGCCGGCGACGTAGGAGCCGGGAGGGTGGGGCGTTCCCACCAACGGTGCTCTTGCTCTCTCTATCGCAACTTGGAGAGTTTCAGTCCCCCTTGGCGGCCATACCAAATTGGTATGGCCGCCTTCCCCCGTTCGGCTTCACCTCCGGGGGAGCGCTGCCGCTCGCTGGGGCCAGCTACGCTCGCGTGCGATGTTTCGTCGTAATCAGGAGGGGTGGGTCGAGGTCATCTGCGGGCCGATGTTCTCGGGTAAGAGTGAGGAGCTCATCCGGCGGGTAACCCGGTCGAGGATCGCCCGGATCCCGGTTCAGACCTTCAAGCCCCGGCTCGACAATCGTTATGCCGAAAACGAAGTGGTCAGCCACTCCCAGCTGAGTGTCAGCGCAATACCTGTCGAGTCTGCAGCCGGGTTGCTGAAGAAAGTCGAAGACGTGACTGAGGTCATCGGCATCGATGAGGGCCAATTCTTCGACCTCGAACTGGTTGACGTTGTGGAGCAGTTGGCCTCGGCGGGCAAGCAGGTGATCGTTGCCGGGCTCGACACCGATTACCTGAGAAGACCGTTCGAGCCGATCCCGTCGCTGTGCGACCGTGCCGAGTATGTGACAAAAGTGTTGGCGGTATGCCACAAATGCGGCGGTCCTGGAATGTACACCCAGAGGATCGTCACCTCCGACGACCTGGTAGTTCTCGGCGCCACCGGTGCCTATGAGGCAAGGTGTCGGCGCTGTTACGACCCAACCGAGCCCGAGCAGCTCTCATTGCAGGCTGACTGATGTTGGAAAGGTGCAACCCCACCGGAGGGAAACAAGGGGGTGCCGGATAGGGGGGAGTGGCGTGGTATCCTTTAACCACCAGATCGGTGTTTCCCATAGGGAGTTTTTCCGGTGATATCTATCGCCACCCGACCGCTCACCGCGGTTGTTCCACAACCGAACGTCACCCGCCCATACGCAGGTGTGCTCGGTCCCGGCCTGGTTTCGTCTTTCAGCGCAGCTATTTCCACCAGGAAACGGAATGTGACCTGCGCATTTATACCAACTTCCCAGAGGAGTGAGATTCATGGCTCTATTTCGCCGAAAGAGCCCGCAGATTGTTCGGAGGTCCTCCGATCAGGGGACAGTCGAAGAGCGGAAAACCGTAACGGTCAAAGGGCACAAGGTTGAAGTTCGCCGGGTAGAGAGCACTCGACCCGCACCAACGACCGACCAAAAGAAAAGCAAACGTAAAAAGGACCGGAACCGGGGTCAGAACCGGAACGGCGTCTCCACCAGTCGATCCCGGTCCCGCCGCTCCTCGGACGACGAGATAATCGTCCCGACCGATAGCGCCCGCAAGCAAATGCTGGTTCGGGTGAAAGGCGACCAGACCCAGGTTGTGATTCTCGAAGGTCCCGTCCTCGTCGAGCACTACGTAGCCCGCGACGCTGCTTCGTCGGTTGCTGGCAACATCTACCTGGCACGGACCCGAAATGTCCTTCCCGGGATGGAGGCCGCCTTCCTCGACTTCGGTGCTGCCAAGAACGGTGTCCTGTACGCATCCGACGTCTCTGTTGATGGCGTGTCGAATGGCCGGGCCAAGCGGAGGATCGAAAACGTGTTGAAGGAGGGGGACGAAGTTCTCGTCCAGGTGACCAAAGACGCCATGGGTGCCAAAGGGGCACGTCTCACCGGTATGCCGTCCCTTCCGGGCCGGTACCTTGTCCTGGTTCCCGAATCCGACAGTGTCGGAATCAGCAGGAGACTCCCTGACGAGGATCGTGGCCGACTGCGCGACGTGATCAATAGAGTTCGTCCCAAAGGCTACGGCGTGATTGTCCGGACTGCCGCGCTCCATGCCACACCTGAGGAACTAGCCGCCGATATCTCCCGCCTGGTCAAACAGTGGGAGTCGATTGTTGTCGAGTCCGAGAAAGGTGGAACCCCCCGGCTGATCCACGAAGAGCCCGAGTTGCTGATCAAGGTCATCCGGGAGCATTTCACCGCAGATTTTCGCAAGCTGCTCATCGACAACAGGGTGGCGTACGACAAGGTGATCTCTTATCTCAGCTCCACAGCCCCGGACCTCGTCTCCAAGGTTTCTTTCTACGACGAGGACCCGCCGCTGTTCGAGAGGTATCACATCGATGATCAGTTGAAGAAGGCACTGGACCGCCGGGTTTTCCTACCCTCTGGAGGCCACCTTGTGATCGATCGCACCGAGGCGCTCACCGTCATCGATGTCAACACCGGGAAGTTTGTGGGCTCGTCAACACTCGAAGAGACGGTCAAACAAAACAACCTGGAGGCTGCCGAGGAGATCGGACGCCAGCTCAGGCTGCGCGATATTGGTGGAATCATCGTCATTGATTTCATCGACATGGAGTCGGTTGCCAACCAGCAGGCCGTTCTTCGTCGCCTCAAGGAGACCCTGGCCCGGGATAAGACCAGGACGCAAGTATTCGAAGTTTCGAGCCTTGGACTCGTGGAAATGACACGCAAGAACGTGTCGGCTGGCCTCCTCGAGCAGTTTTCCACCAAATGTGAGCACTGCGGGGGACGGGGCGTGATCATCAACGATCACGCCGGAGCCCACGTTGGCGTCTCGGCTGAGGACTACGACTGATAGCCGCGTCGATTAATCCTTTTGTCCTTGCCTGGTGTTGCCGGTAACATAGGGTCTCGATTCTCCCTTTCCAGAAGAGGTTTTACATGTATGCCATCATCCGCGCTGGCGGCAAACAATCAAAGGTCCAGTCCGGCGACATCCTCGATATCGAACGTGTCAAAGGTGACGACACCGAGCTGACTTTCGAGCCCTTGCTTGTGGTCGACGACGAAGGAAACGCCGTCTCCGACCAGAAGGAGCTCGCCAAGGCATCGGTCGAGGCGAAGATCCTGGGTGAGTCGCACGGACCCAAGATCGACATCTTCAAGTACAAGAACAAGACGGGCTACCGGCGTCGCCAGGGCCACCGTCAGAAGTACACCCGTATCGAAATCACGGGTATCACCCTGCCCGGTGCCAAAGCACCAGCGAAGAAGGCTGCCTCGACCAAGAAGGCGACGGCCGACCAGTCGGCTAGCGAGAAGACTGACACCGCCAAGAAATCAACCGATGAGACAGCCGCGACCAAGAAGGCGTCGACTGAGAAGGCCGCTGCTAGCAAAGCTTCATCCACGAAGAAGGCCGCCACAGCCAAAGAGGCCAAGGCCGCATCGTCCGAGGAGGAATAGGAAATGTCAAAGACCAAAGCAGGCGGCTCAACCAAGAATGGCCGCGATTCAGAAGCGAAACGTCTCGGGCCCAAGGTCTTTGACGGTGAGATGGTCTCCGCCGGGGCAATCCTGGTCCGTCAGCGGGGAACCCGCATCCATCCCGGTGCCAACGTTGGCAAGGGCGGAGACGACACCCTGTTTGCAAAGGCCGAAGGCGTCGTGAAGTACGGTGTCCGCGCCAATCGCCGTCATGTAGACGTCGTACCCCAGTA
>JBBDHT010000062.1:0-7547 GCA_040880765.1 Acidimicrobiia bacterium
TCAAAACTGGTCAAGAAGCTCTCCGGTTGGACCACCACAAAGCGTATTTGCCCTATGGGCGTAGTGCGAATCAAGCATCACTATTCAGCGGTGTCCAAGGCGTCGACGGTGACAATCGACTGTGCGTTCCACAGCATCCAGCCCAGGTTGAATCTCTCCGTCGAGTCGATTTGGGCCCTGACGCTTTCGGTGCTGTAGCCGAAATCCTGGAGCCAGGGGCGAACCACCACATTCCCCGTCAACCGCTCCATCCCATCCTCCAGAGCCAGTCGCACCACATCGGCCGGATGTTCGTTGGGGTTCTCGAAGCCGAACCAGCCGGGGCCATAGTGACTCGGATACAACATCGGCGAAGCCACATCGATGGCGGCGGTCACCTCCTCCCACTGCTGTCCGATGCCACCGTCATCCTTTGCGGTGGTCAGAAAGCCAAATATGTCCGCCGCTACCGCACAGCCCAGCGGGTGGAGCGCTTCGACGGCTTTTGAGAGAAAGGCGTTGATCGTGGACGTCCTGGTCTCGGCATTCACCCCCTCGTCGAACTGTGCCGACTCGCGGCGCGCATCGGGAAAACGGACATAGTCGAACTGAATCTCGTCGACCCCGATCTCGCAGGCTTCCACTGCGAGCGAAATCGCGTATGCACGGGCGTCGGGGTCGGTTGGGTCGAGGAAGTACTGGCCGTTGGCGCTGTACGGCTCATTCAACTCGGTGTCCCAGACTGCCATGGCGGGGATGGCCTTCGCCGCCACCGGATCCTGGAAAATGACGAGACGCCCGATCACATACAAGCCGACAGAGTGGGCGCGGGAGACCACTTCGGACAGGTCGTATACAGATGAAACCGCCCCGGCCTCGATGGCCGTCGGGTCGGTGCTGTTGTACCAGATATACCCCGATTCATCCTTCAGGTCGATCATCAGCGCATTGAGTTCGGTGGTCATTGCCATATCGACGAATCTGTCGAAATCGTTGGCAACGGCTTCTCCGGAGATGTGGACAGCGCGGGCCGTGAAGGGCTCGATGGCAACGATGTTCTCACCGGGCCCCCCATCCCAGATGAAGTCGGTGGGCAACCAGGCAGGGCGGACCACGGTGACCGGTCCCGGCTCGGCCCCTCGAAGCTGAAAGTGGCCCTCTTCGTCCGACACTGCGTTGGCGGGCCCCGCGGTCACCCGGGCTGAGGCGATCCCCTCTCCGTCCGCATCGACCACCCGACCACGAAGAACACGGGCGTTGAGAACGACACTGAAGGTCTCCCCGGGACTCTCGTCGAGCGTGACCATTCTGGAGATGTGGCCTGGTGCACTCACCTCCAGAACACGACTCGACCGGTTCCACTCCATCTCCACCATGCCCTCGGTGTCGGTGGTGCCGGCCTGGTCGCCAGCGACGTCCACCACGGCAGAGGCAATGGGCACCCCGACATCGTCGGTCACCTGAAGGATGTAAGGCGAGGCCTGGCCGAGAAGGGACCATCCGGTCCATGCGGCCCAAACGATGCTGAGTGCCACAAGCAATCGAAACTGTGTACGACGTGACACTGGGTATGAAATAGTACCGACCATGTCTGGCTAGCACGCGAAATCGTTTGCCAGATGGCCACCGGGGGGGTAGTTTTCCACAGGGGTTGTTTGAGGAGGCCGATGAAGACATGGCCATCAGGGCAGACGATGTGAAACCCGAGCGAGGCTCAAGTCCGTCCGACACCGTCGGGATCTACCTCGACGAAGTCTCCGAACACTTTCTGCTCACCGCCGAGGATGAAGTCCACCTCGCCCGCGACATGGAGCGTGGCAAGAAGGCCCAGAAGACCCTGGACTCCGGCGACTATGAGCCCGAGGATCGTCCCAAGCTGATGCGGCTCGTCGCCGACGGCGAAGAAGCCAAAATGACCTTCATCAGAAGCAACCTCCGCCTGGTGATATCCATCGCCAAGCGGTACACCGGCCGCGGCCTCGACCTGCTCGACCTCATCCAGGAAGGGAACCTCGGTCTGATCAGGGCCGTCGAGAAGTTCGACTGGAGGAAGGGCTTCAAGTTCTCCACTTACGCGACGTGGTGGATCCGCCAGGCCATCACCCGGGGCCTCGGAAACAACGGCCGGACGATCAGGCTCCCGGTCCACATGGTCGACGTGGTCCGCACCGTCCAGGACACCAAACAGACCCTCTACGACAATCTCCATCGGGCGCCGACCCTGGAAGAGATATCAGAGGCTTCGGGTCTCGACGAGGACCGGGTGCTGATGGCGATGGACGCCCCTTCGGAAACCGTCTCGCTCGACAAGCCGGTGAACGAGGATGGAGACGCATCTCTCCAGGACTTCGTCCACGACTACGAAGCCGACGACCCCGAGGAGAGCGCAGCTGCAGCGTGGCGGCGAGAACGGCTGGTGCGGGCATTGAAGGCCCTCGACACGGAGGAGCAACAGGTCCTCTGGCTCCGGTTCGGGCTTGACGGCGATGAGCCGTGGACCCTCTCCGATGTTGGCAAAGTGGTCAACGCAACCCGGGAGAGAGTCCGCCAGATCGAAGCCCGCGGTCTGGCCAAGCTTCGCCACCCCAGCTGCGACATAGACCTGCAGAACCTGCTCTGACCCTGGCTCCCCGTGGTCTCTCGCATAAGGGCCTCTAACTCGGTTGATCCTTCAGATATCTGAGGAACAACATGCTCTCCCCGACAATGGCCCTGTCGAGCTTCATCCCGAACGGAGGTCTGAGGTTCACATCTCCGACCAAACGCTTTGAGTCACCTCCGACGAGGGCTGGCGAGACCGTCAGGTTCAGTTCGTCGATCAGTCCCGCGAGCGCAAACTGACCGGTGAGGCTGGGTCCTCCCTCGAGCAGGACCACCCTGGCGGGTGCGAGTCGGTCCAGCATCGCCTGCGGGCTGAGTTCGAGAAGGATTGCCACCTCGGCCGCGTCTCCGAGGAGAGCCAACCGTCCCGGGTTGGCGTTAGGACCGGTGATGACAAGCGGTTTGTGGTCAGAATCGGAAAAAACCCGCTGGTCGACATCGAGTGATATGGTCCCTGAGACGATCGCCAGCTTCGGAACGGGACTCATCCCCCGCTCCTCGCGCCATTCTCTCCGCTCCTCGTCGAGGGTCACCGGGCGATAGTCCTCGACGATTACCGTGCCCGCCCCGACCAGGATCACATCCGGAACGGCACGGAGCGCCTGGAACACTGCCTGGTCCTCATCGTCCCCCAGCCGGGTACTGCCGCCGTCAATTGTCGTGGCTCCGTCGACTGAAGTGACGAAGTTGACCATCACCCAGGGCCGGCCATCCACCTCCCGGAAGTCGGCTTCCGCCATCTGCATTGGGGACAATCGATCTGATTCTGGAACAAGTCGTTGCATGTCAGCAAACTACTCGCCGAGGAGCCCCACTTCGAAATGGTCAGCCGTTCAGATAGGCAGCCACGCTCTCAATAGAGCCTTGGTAGATGCTGAGATGGAGCGAGGGCTTGAAACCCATGGCCACGTTGATGTTGAGCATCGGGTCGTTGGAGGCTGCGTTCTCGGTCTCGACCACCTCGACGTCGGGGTGTTCGCCGAGGAACTTCAAGGCCATGGCGGCCTTGAGCCAGCGACCGAGGCCCCGGTTGCGGTGGTCGGGATGCACCCCCGTGTCCCACTGGTTGGCCACAGCCGGATGAAGTTCCTGAAAGACCAGTGAGGTGATACCGACGAAGTCCCCGGTTGGCTTATGGCGGGCGACGCAGGTGTAGATGTGATTCTGCTTGCGGGATTCCGCCTGTTCGATATCGCGCAGCATCTCTTCGTCCCACCGGGTGGGCTCCTCATCCATATCTTCGAGAGGTGCAGTATTCATCACATCCATAACCTTGATCATGTTGGCCCGATGCTCTTCGGGGATGGGCCTGGGCAGAAACAAGACCTCGTAGTCGCCGGCGCGCTCTGAGGCTCGGTCGACCCACTGCCTGAGCATCTCGAAGTCGAGATCTGACACCTTCAGCTGGCTGATCCGCTCGTTGTAGACCTTCTTCATACCGGCGCGCTCGGGCAGGATCATCTGCTCGCTTCCTTCGGGAAGGCCGACGGCAATCCGCTTTCTCCCGCCTGCGATTGCATATTCGACCGGCTTCAAGGCAAGAGACCGGCTCAATCCTCTCCGCCGATATTCGGCCGAAACGTAGATCCAACTCCAGGCGTTCTCGAGATCCTGGGTGCGATGGAGGAAAACCCCTGCCGTGGCAACAGCGCGTTCGCCATCCCAGACCACCCAGCGCGGGATGTCCTCGAGTTCTTTGAGTTCGCGCCACTCGGCCAGGCGCTTGGCCAACGGGGTGGGAGGGTCGTCTGGCGTCCAATCGGCATCCCACTCGAGGTAGAGCTGGTGGAGCGATCTCAGTTTTGCTTCATCGACCGAGCGGGTGTCGATCTGTTCGATGGGGAAAGTCACAACAGGCGAAGCCTACGGAGTAGGGCCCACCCGGTGCCGGGGAATTAACTCCCCTCGCCCCCGCTCGTGGTGGTGCGGATGTCATCGACCATCTCGTCCACCGCGTCGGCAACGGGGTCGTCAACTACCACGCCGCGCTCTTTCAGCTTCGGGATCACCTGGTCGGCGATCTCGGCCGCTTTTTCCTCGCCGACTTTCGGAGCCAGGTTGTCCTCGAACTTCCTCCGTGCCTCAGACTCGGTGAGTCCCGCGTACTCGAGCTTCTTTCCGTTCAGGTAGCTGACCACCAAACCCACGGCCCCGAAGAAAAGCAAGAACTTGAACAGCGATTTCATTGGACGATTCCCTTCAATTGGATGACGAGCAGAAAACGACTTCGTCCCCTACGTTACCGACCTGACAGAGAAACGATTTCGCGTTCTCCGCCAACCCCCTTCACGGAGTGGAGCCCGCCGCCTAGATTCGGATTCGAGATGTTTGGACGGTGGATAACCGGCCCGATTCCGTTTCGCACTGGCGTGCTGGGCTCTAGGCAATCTGTGAGAGGCTGCACGTTAAGCCCCTTGGGCTTCGCACGATTGCCCAGAATCAACAGGGCGTCCTGGTGACGAATCGGCGCTTCGTCACCGACAAGCCTGGTGCTGAGGTTCTTTTCCACATCGCCAAATCGAGTGTCAAAAGTGTTGACTACAACTCTTACGTTGTAGAACGCTAGTGTTGTAGTATGTAGCGGTGTGGGCCATAAACGTAGGCTTTGTGGACGAGTGGTTGAAGAGCCTGGACGAGTCTTCGTACGAGCAGGTTGTTGCTGCGCTAGAGATCCTTCGAGACGGCGGCCCGACCGTTGGCCGTCCCTTGGTGGACACCGTCAAGGGCTCTCGGCACAAGAATATGAAAGAGTTACGCCCCGGATCGAGCGGGAAGACAGAGTTGAGGGTGTTGTTCGCCTTCGACCCTGAAAGGGAGGCCGTCTTGTTGGTCGCAGGCGATAAGGCAGGAAACTGGAAGGGTTGGTACAAGCAGTGCATTCCCCGGGCCGATGATCTTTTCGATATGCACCTGAAGACAATTAAGGGAGATGAGTAATGGCTAAGACACTTGAAGAGATGTTGGCGGAACGCCCCGTCAATCGTGAGGCGGTGGACCGCCACAAGAAGCGCATGATCGATGAGATGCGCTCCTACAAACTGCGTGAGCTTCGGGAGGCCGTCGAGATGACTCAGGTGCAACTAGCCGAGCGCCTAGACATAAGTCAGAACCGCGTCTCACGGATCGAACACGGTGATATCGAGCGCACTCAGGTGGACACACTGCGGAAGTATGCCGAGGCTATTGGTGGCCACCTGAAGGTTGAGGTCGTGTTCGGTGACGATACCGTTCAAATCGCGTAGCTCGGGGGAGAGAAGTTGGCCATCGGGCTCACGGGTCGACAACTCGCCTCGACGGCTTAGAGGAAACCATAAACAAATTTAGTGTCTCGGTTGGTGAACGGTCCAAGGGCCACGTTGCCCGAGACGAGAGCATCCTTGTCTTGGGAACTCGCTGGGCGGGTAGCTGCCCAAGATGACTAGAAAGCTCGGAGACTTTTAGCGCCGCTGTGGCGATGGCTGCTCCCGCGACCGCGCCGGCTATCCGATTGGTCCACCGCCGAGCCGACTGCTCCTTCTCGAACCGTTTCTGTCCGATCACCCTGTAAGGCTCGCTAATCGATACCGACCTGACAGAGAAACGATTTCGCGTTCTCCGCCAACCCCCTTCACGGAGTGGAGCCCGCCGCCTAGATTCGGATTCGAGATGTTTGGACGGTGGATAACCGGCCTGATTGTGGTCGGCCTTGCAATCGGTGTCTGGGCCCTGTGGCCCCGCGACGACACCAACGCGACCTCAACCACTTCGCCGCACAGCGAGCCCACGACCACGACGGCGCGCCCGACCACCACCTCCAGCGAAATCACCACCACATCCGGGGCAGTGGCAAGCTCCGGCGTGATCGAGACGGTGGAAGAGGCCGAAGAAGTCCTCCGTGACTTCTGGTTCGGCTGGTTCGAAGGGATCTACAACCAGGACGAAGACCGGATCAAAGAAGTGGTCGCCAGCCAGAGCCAACTCGAGGCGGCGATTGCCCAATTCGGCGCGATGGACTTTCTTTCCGAGCCCAGCCGAACAGAAATTACGCTGATCGATACGGAAATTCTCCGAGCTGACGAGCGATGCCTGGCCATTTGGTCGACAGCGAGTTTCGACTTCCGCGGTCCAGGCACTACTTCAGGAGTCGAGGTTCACCGCATGACCGATGCCGGCTGGAAGTTCGTCAACTCATGGCCAAATCGTGACGACCTGTGGGAGCAGGATTGCGACGCACAATTAGAACCATTGTCCTGATAGCTCTCTTTCTGGTCCCGGCACATGCTGCCGCTGACGATTACGTCGCCTGTTGGATCGACGAAGTTGTTGATCCCCTGTCAGGGAGGATCCAGCCTGTCACGCGGTGTCGGCTGGCCGGTGGGGACATCGTTGACTACGCCGGTGACAACCAGGTGCCTGCGGTGCTCTCCCCTTCGGTCGGGACCGACCTGCTTGGAGATTGCTGGTATCTGACCTCGGCATCGACCAACTGGATCTATCTCAATCTCTACATCAACGGAGACGCCGTGCTCGGCTGGGACGCCGATCCGACAACACCCGGTGGGGTCGCCTACGCCACCGACCGGATCCCCCGATGCACTTCAGAGCCGATCCCGGTTTCCGATCCCTCCGCCGAGGTGTGGGACTACGTCACTTCCTACATCCACCCACCACCCGAACCCGATCTCAGCCCACCCAGCGGAGGCGGGATAACCGGGCTCGAAACCCACGTCGGCGTCAGCGTTCCCGAAGACCATGCCGCCACTCTCGTCGCAGGAGGGTTGAGTCTCGACGTCGAGATCGAAGTGGCAGGTGTGGTCGTGGTTTGGGGTGACGGCGAATCCGACTCATACCCGGCGGACGAATCCGCACTGTCGGGGTATCCCGATGGCATCGCCCGCCACGTCTACGAAGTCAAGGATGAAACCGGCTACAACCTCGCTGTCTCCTACATATGGACCGCCCGCTGGCGGGCGTCCGGTGGGTCCTGG
>JBBDHT010000062.1:7647-16441 GCA_040880765.1 Acidimicrobiia bacterium
CCTCGCTGTCTCCTACATATGGACCGCCCGCTGGCGGGCGTCCGGTGGGTCCTGGGTCGTCCTCGATGTTCCCGACACCACAACCACCGTCGTGTACCCGGTAGCCGAAATCATCTCAATAATCACGGGATAGCCCCCACTAGTCCCCCGGAGGCGAGCCGAACGGGAAAGGCTCCTGCCGGCCCGGGAGGGCCCGCGAGGTCCCAAAACCTCTCCAAGTTTAGAGCGGACGCCGCCCAAGCACCGTCGGCGAGAACCTGCGCCTGCGACTTCGTCTTTGGTGGGAGAGTTGCCCCGGTGGGAGATAGGTAGAGATCAAACACGAAAGGCCCCGGGGTTAACCGGAGCCTTTCGCAGGAGGAACTTTCTGTCTACAGGGGTATATCGAACCGCGGATCGACGACCTGTAGCCCTTTTTCATCCCAGCTGATAGAAAACCGGGGCCTTCCGACGGTGGCTCATATTTTCGTGGCCAGGACCGACCACATGAGGGGGATCCGGGGACGGCTCGGAGGGAGGCGCCAGTGCCGTTCTTCGTCGAGAACCATCTCTTCCATTGCCTGCCACTCGCAAAAGTCATACTCCTCGATGTGATCCAGGCGTAATCCTGCGTCGATGAGTGCGGTCAGGGTCTCACCCAGGCCATGGTTCCAATCAAAGGTCTTGGGACTGTCGACAACACCGGCCCCGGCATAGGTTGTCTCCTCTTCGAAGGTGTTTGGCTCACCTTCGAAATAGGAGTAGATGAGGCTGAGCTTCTTCTCCGGATCATCCCAGTCGAGCGACCACATCAGGGGGTGGCCCTCCCGCATGTAGAAGGTTCCCCCGGGTTTGAGCATGGTGCCCACCACCGAAGCCCAACCCCTGACGTCGGGCAGCCAGCAGATGGCACCTACGCCCGTGTACACCACATCGAAAGTCTCGGAGAGAACTTCTGGTGTGTCGTACAACTCAGAGACGAGGAAGCGGGCCGGGGTTGCGGAGCTCTCACTGAGACGCTGTGCGGCGCGGACCGCTTTCTCCGAGAAGTCGATTCCGGTGACCTCTGCGCCGAGCCTCGCCCAGGAGATGGTGTCGGTCCCGATGTGACACTGAAGATGGAGCAGGCTCTTGCCGGACACATCTCCCAGCTTGGTGCGATCGAAGGCGACAACATCCGATAGATGGTCGGGATCGGAGACGAATCGCTCAACGCCGTACGTCTCGGACCCATAATGGATATCGACGCGGCTATCCCAGTTATCGCGGTTGGTGGCGCGATGCTCATCGAGGCTCATAGCAGCAGTATCGCGGGAATTGGTGTCATTCGATGTTTACATATCTCTGCCGGCGGTTAGGGTTGCCGATTCCCGACCTGAGAGACCGATGGAGTCACGCCTCGCAGCCGGCATAGGAATAGCTTTGATCACCGCCGTCGCCATAGTCGTGGCAGCGGGCGGAGGATCCGAGCCCATTCGGAACCCGGAGGTCCTTTCTCAATCGGTGTCGGCGTCTCCCACCACAACAGTTGATCCCGTAAACGTCCAAGACTTTCTCCCTGACGAGAGCCCGATTCCACAGACTGCAACGGGCCCGACCCTGACGCCTTCGACCTCTCCCGTCCCCGAAGGAGAGACGTCGACGACGACCGCCCCTCCCCCGACCAGTTCAACCACCACCCTGGCGCCAACCACCACGACGACAGCCGCTCAATCGGGCGGATTCGACTCAAACCATGAGAGCTCATTCGCTGCGATGATCAACTCCCATCGGTCAGCCAACGGCCTGGCGCCACTGTCCCGCAACTCCGGGCTCGACGCCGAAGCACGGGCGTGGTCCAAGCACATCGCGGCTGAGGGGACCCTATCGCACAGTGATCTCTCCAGGTTGCTGCCACCGTGGACTTCTGTAGGCGAGAATGTCGCAGTCGGTGGCTCGGTGAGCTCGATCTTCGGGGGCCTGGCCGCTAGCTCAGGACACAATGCCAACATGCTCGGAGATTTCACTCACGTCGGGGTCGGGGTCTGGGTCGACTCCAATGGCACGTTGTGGACCACCCATATCTTCACCAAGTAACCCCGTCCTTTGATCGGAGCTACCCGGCGGATCACGTGTAGAACTGCTTCGCCCACTTCCGGTACATGCCAATGGGCCCGTCTCCCTTCGCCAGCCTGGGAGGCGATACGTATGCCTTGTTCTCCCAGATCGGGAAGTCCTGGCTGGCGTCGTCGGTAAAGCCCTTCAATATGAACCTGGTGGCGCCAGTGCGGACAAGTCCAGCCGGCAGGGCCCGGAGCAAACCTTTCCGGGCCTTGGGATCGCGCACCCGCAGCCCGAGACGGAGATCAATGGTGCGACCATCGCGGGGAGTGGCGAGAACGAGAAGCCGCGCCTCGAGGCCCAGGTGGGGAATGGTCACGTCGACTTGTGAGTAGCCGAGCCCGTGGATCTTGATGTCGTATTCAAAACCGGTCTCAAACGCTGGTCCGATGCCGCCGAAAGGACGGAGCGGGCGCTTCGCCCGGTAGCCGATCTCGAGAAACGGGCCATCGACCGCCACATCGCGGATCAGTTCAACATCTCGGTACCCGTGGACCACGGCGAAGTGCCCCAGGTCGACCGAGTTCTCCGTGGTCTCCTGGGGGTGATCTCGCAACTGGAACGTCCTATGGGCAAGATAACCGAAACCATCGGGATCGAAGTCGGGCAGATGCCACTCGGGTGCGGACCCGGACCCGTGGTGCCAGACGAAGACCGCGCCGTCGGTTTCGATCACGGGCCAGGTTCGAGCCTTCAGGCCGGCCGGCACGGCGGTCCCGTACCCCGTGGCGACACAGTCCCCTTCGACGTCGAAACAAAACCCGTGGAAGGGGCAACGGATCGACTCCCCGACCACCGTCCCGCCCATTCCGAGATGTGCTCCCAGATGTGCGCAGTGAGCGGCCATCACCACCACTTCACGGTCGGTCCGAAAGACCACGACTTCGCTGCCCGCGACGAGCCTCGAGATGACATCGCCCCGGGAAATCTCCGACGACCATGCCACCGCGTACCAGCCATTGGGATACGGCGGCAGCCCGACTCCACCTCCGGGGACGGTCATTCGTCGCCTGAGAGATACGCTGTCGACCTACCTCCAGCCCACCCGTGCTGATGGATTGAATCCCGCTGACTTTCGATGTCGGAGAGGTCGATGGTGATCTCGGGAGTGAAGTTGAAGACCTTCACCAGCACCGAATAGACCCAGAAATTGAGCAGACGAAAAGGGAGTCCCGCTGCGAACTCTGCGATGTACCCGAGAAACACCGTGAGGATGATCCTCGGCCTCAACTCGACGTCCTGGATCCGTGCGAATTTCTTGTTCCCGGCAACATCGGGTGGAATCGGCTCGGCGATGTGGCCGGCGAACCGCCAGAGCCCCATCGACACCAGCGAATACATCGCGAGCTCCACGGCCTCCGAATTGCCCAGTTGCGAAAGAGCCACATACGCCCCCGCAGCAATCAAGCCCCAGGTGACCACAAGTCCCACCGCAAATACCTTTTCCCGGTAGCTGCGCGCCTGATAGACCTGCCAGGCCAGAAGAAGGCCGACTCCTATTGGTCCGGTGAAATGCCACGCCAACACGTACCAGGCAATTCCGTCGACGACGAACCCCGCGTGAGTGGTGTTCGAATACCAGTTGGTGTGATAAGAGGCGTAAGTCACCGACTGCATCTCCAGTGCCTCGACACCAAGATTCCGGTCGACCCGGAACGCAGTCGGCATCGAGACCAGCCTGGTCATCGGCTCGGGGAGGAGGTAGCAAGCGACAAAGAACAGGACGGTGAGGGCAAGGGTCACCCAGAAAACCGGTTCGATGCCATCGATAGCAACCAGCGACCATACGATGAGAACGAGCGTCGCGAGAGCGGCGACCAACTCGAGAACCTTCCTGACTGTGGCCATACCCCGAAGATAGCTGCCAAACCGGGCCGGCAGCGGAGCGATCAGTTGCTCAGCCGGGAGCGGTAGGCGGCGACGTTCTCCCTGGTTGTGCACTTCTCCGAGCAGTTGCGCCTGGACCGGTTGCGTGACGTGTCCACGTAAGCGTCCGAACACGTCTTCGAGTCGCATGTCCCGAACCGCTCGAAACCCCCCTCGATGAGCGCCGTCGTCAGACCCATGGCAGTCACGGCGCCAAGCCAGCGGGAGACGCTGTCGCCCGACGCTTCAAAGTGGAGATGGGGCCCGATCCCGTGAACACTTATTCTGGGCCTCGCTCCAACCTCAACCAGCACCTCGTTGAGGATCTCAGCGGCTTCGGTCTCGTCGGCAGCTTCGAAGACTGCACGAAGGCGCTTTCGCAGCGATCGCACTTCTATCAGGTCCCGGTCGGTGGGAGACGCCCCGGCGTCTTCCCAGCCCACCGTGCGGTCCCCGATCAATGCCGAGATGTCGTCGGGGGTGAGCAGCTTCTCTTCCTGACTTATCGGATCCAGGGAATTGACCAAGTCGACCGCAAGCTGGACCGGTTCGTCGCTGTAATGTGAAAAATCCATTTCACCCCTTACTGTAGGCTACGTCGTGGTCGTAAGGGACATTCATGACTATAGACCCCTACAGCGCAGTTCGAAGGGTGGTCAGGCTGCTCAGTCTTCGAGCCACGCGGGAAGTCGGATGGTGAAGACGCTCCAGCCATCCTGGAACAGATAAGTCAGACTGCCCGACATCAACTCTGCGAGCTGCCGGGAGACGTGGAGGCCGATCCCCACCGACTCTGACACCTCGCGGCGTGACGGGGACTGCACAAATGGGTCGAAAATGTGGTCCCGATCCTCCGACGGAATCCCTCCACCGTTGTCCTCCACGACCAGGAAGACCTCGTCGTCCTGGGTGTAGCTCCGGATCCGGATCAATTTGCCGCCGTACCTGAAAGCGTTGCTGACCAGGTTCCTCACAATCTGGCGAATCCGCGCAGGATCGCCGAGAGCCACTGCCTCGGTGAGGCGAACATCGAGCGCATCGTGTTGATCGGGGGAGAGGCCCTCCATGACCTGTGCCATCTGGGCTTGGAGATTGACGCGGACCTTCGCCACGTTCAGGGTTCCCGATTCTGCCCGGGCGGCGGCGAGAAGGTCCTCGATCAGGATCAACACCTCGTCGGCTTGCTGCATCGCCGCCTGAAGCATCGGCCCGCGCTCTTCAGCCAGGGAGACCGAGTCGTCTCCGGCAAGCTGGATGAATCCCATCATCGCGGTGAGCGGGCCCCGTACCTCGTGGGAGACTCCAGCGAGGAAGGTCTCCTTGGCCTCCATGAGCCCGCGAAGCTCCTGGTTTTTCTGCTCCAGTTCGGCGGTACGATGCGCCACCTGCTCCTCGAGATTTCCTGTGAGAGCATTGAGCTCAGCGGTCATCATGTTGAAGGAGTCAACGAGCTCACCTATTTCGTCGATGCGGCCATTGGGCACGACGGTGTCCCGGTCGCCGCGCGCTATCGCCATAGCGGCATCCTTCATCTCCACGATCGGCCGCCGGATCTGCTTTGACACCCGCCATGCGAGTGCGGCAGCCATCAGCGAGCCCACAATCAGCGCGGCCAGACCTGCCTGGATGAATCGGTCGAGTGGCTCCATCGCCTCGTTCCGGTCGATCTCAACAGCCAGGGCCCAGTTCGCCGATTCGATCAGGGTCCCGGCGGAGACCACCGACACGCCTCTGTAATCGACGGCGTCAATTGACCGGACCGAGCCTTCGGTAAGCACCTGGATCACAGAGACATCAGTCTGAGTTCCCGGTACAACCCGGGATAGTGCCGCGTCCGGGTCATGCCGCAGGGGGGTGAGAAACAGGGCGCCATCCTCTAATGCCCGGGCAAGCGTTGTCTCTCCCGTCTCGCCGAGCCCGGTGTAGTCCCGGGTCATCTCTTCGAGCCTGGACATGGGCTGAGCAACCAGGACGAGACCTACAGGATCGGCCGGGTCGCCAATCGCCAATCCGACGAGATGGAGGTTCTCACCATCACCAGCAATTACATTGCCGAATACAGGCTCCCTGAGGCCACGGGCGAGATAGTCGGCGTTCACCGGAATCGGAGCCGGGCTCGTGGTGGCCAACAGGTCGAGATTCTTGGAGTAGACCGAGATCCAGGCGACATCGCGGGCCACGGCCATGTACTCGCGCATTGCCTGGTGCGCCCCCACCGGAGAAACGACCTCTTCGCCACCGGGGAGGCTGTTGACGATCAATCCCCGGGTTGCGACTATTTCGGCGTGACTGAGCCCGTCGGCGAGGAACTCGTCGATCCGCTGCTCCTGCGCCGCTGCAACTCCAGCCACTCTCTCCAGCGCCGAGGCTTCCAAGATCTCCCGCTGCCAGACAAAACCCCAAACCAGCACGACGACGAGGACAAGAAAGGTGATCGTGAACGCCCCACCGACAAAGTCATTCTGGAGATGGCTGCGCTTCGGGGCACGGTCCCGCGACACCGGGTGAGCCGATGGCGTTCTCGCCTTAACCTCAGGTTCTTTGACGATGGTCACGACAGATGGTTATCGACACCGTTCCAGACCAACCTGAGGGAATGGTCCGACGTGTTAGTCGACGCATGGGCCCTGTTACCGGCGGTACTTCTCCTCGCCGGCAACAAATGTTGCAACCACATCTAGATCGTCGTCGACAACCACCAGATCTGCAGGCTTGCCTACGTTCAACAACCCGATGTCGGTTCTCCCGATGGCCCTCGCAGGTGTGGCGGAAAGGGACCGTGCTGCCCGCTCCAGATCCCATCCCAGATCGACGAGGTTCCGCAAGGCTTCATCCATCGTCAGGACACTGGAAGCCATAGTGCCATCGGCGAGCCGCGCCTCTACCCCACGCACGATGACCTCCCTGTTGCCGAGCGGATAGGTGCCGTCTCCCAGACCGGTTCCCGCCATGGCATCGGTCACCGCCAGGAACCGGTCTGCTCCCACTCCCATCGCGAGCAATGTCGCCTCCCGGCTCAAATGCACGTTGTCAACAACAGCAGAGACGAACACATCGCCCCGGGTGAGGGCCACTCCGCCAATGCCGGGATCCCGATGTGAGAAGGGCCGCGAGGCATTGAATACGTGGGTCAGGATGCGGGCACCGGCATCAAAAGCGCGGTGGGCTACTCCAGCATCGGCGTTCGAGTGGCCCAATGCCACAACCGACCCGGAGGCGACCAGCAACTCGATGACGTCAAAGGCGCCGGGCAGCTCCGGGGCGAGCGTCATCTGGCCTACGGTCCCGGCGGCGAGCAGCCTCCGGCACAGAGCGTGGTCTGGGTCCAGCAGCAGATCAGGGTCGTGCGCTCCGGGAAAGGCCGGGGAGAGGAACGGCCCTTCCAGGTGAGTTCCCAGAAAGGCCGCACCGTCGTAGGTGGCGGATGCGTGGCGTTGCAAAGCCGCGATGGAGTCTTCCTCGTCGAGGGTCAGCAACGTCGGCTGAAAGCCTGTCACTCCTGTGGCGGTCAACGCCAGAGAGGCCCGACTCAACTCCTCGGGTGCTGAATTGGCAAAGTCGACACCTGCATAGCCGTGGGTGTGGATGTCGATGAAGCCGGGAAGGGCGACTCCGCTACCAGGCCCGGCAACGCCGACGGTGGAGACGTCACCACCGGAAATCTCGACATCGCCCGCAACCAGCCGCCCGTCGACGACGGCCGCGGAGACTCCGAGACGCATTTGCGAAGACTCTTGGGTCGGATCAGGCGAGCGAAGCGTCCAGTGTTATCGGGACGTTGCCGGCGAGTGCCTGGGAGACTGGGCAGTTCTCCTTGGCGTTCTCCGCCGTGGACAGGAACTCTTCTTCACTGATACCCGGGACAACCGCCTTGACCGTCAGGGCGATGCCGGTGATCCCGTCACCGGGGACAAAGGTTGCGGTCGCCGAGGTGTCGAGTGACTCCGGTGCATTCCCAGCCTTGGCGAGCATGTTGGAGAAGGCCATGTTGTAACAGGAGGCGTGGGCGGCTGCGATCAGCTCTTCGGGGCTGGTGACTCCGCCGTGCTCCTCGGCCCTCGCCTTCCAGTTGATCGGTAGCGGACCAGTCGCGCCGGATGAATCCAGGCTCGCAACACCGCTTCCGGACATGAGGTCGCCCTCCCAGTGCGCCGATCCCGTGCTATCCAAAGCCATTCGTGTCTCCTTCGATTACTTACCACCAAAACTAGCCGACCAGCCGTCCCTTTCGTATTCCATGGCACAATCGGCTTGTGATCCACAACGAGAACCCTTTCGCTCAGGAACACGACGCGCTGTTACGGAGGTTCAGGGGACGTCTCGCGGCTCCGGTGACGATCATCACATCGGGCGACGAGACCTCGCAAACAGGACTTACGGTTTCGTCGCTTTTCGCGATCGAAGGAGCGCCACCTCTCGTCTACGCCGCCGTCGGCCCCAATTCCGACCTGTTCGACGTCGTCCGTGCCAGCGGCAGATTCGTCGTCCACATCTGCAAGGAGGGCCAGGACGGGCTCGCAGAAGTATTCGCCGGGCTCAGGCCCAGCCCCGGAGGGCTTTTCGCCGATACCTCGTGGGAACCCTCCGATTGGGGCCCCACCCTCACCGAGGCTCCTGATCGAGCCTTTTGCTCACTCCAGTCGATGGAGGAAGCGGGTTGGTCGGGAATTCTGATCGGCTCCGTCGACGAGATCACCCACACCGACCTCGTCGACCCGCTGATCCACTTCAGGGGCCGCTACCGCAAGCTCGATGGCTAACCGTCGGTTGTCGCACATGACACGCATGACGCAGTGGCCGGGAGAGCCTCGAGCCTGGCTGGAGTGATCGGATCCCCACAGCCCTGACA
>JBBDHT010000063.1:0-21720 GCA_040880765.1 Acidimicrobiia bacterium
AGCAGGTCCCAAGGGTCGGGCTGTTCGCCCGTTAAAGCGGCACGCGAGCTGGGTTCAGAACGTCGTGAGACAGTTCGGTCCCTATCCGCCGCAAGCGCAGGAAATTTGAGAGGAGCTGCCCCTAGTACGAGAGGACCGGGGTGGACAGACCTCTGGTGTGTGAGTTGTACTGCCAAGTGCACGGCTCATTGGCTAAGTCTGGACGGGATAAGCGCTGAAGGCATCTAAGTGCGAAGCCCACCTCAAGATGAGATTTCCCACCCGCGAGGGTTAAGGCCCCTGGTAGAAGACCAGGTTGATAGGCCAGACGTGTAAGCACAGCAATGTGTTCAGCGGACTGGTACTAATAGGCCGAGGGCTTGGAATTGAATCCGTTAGACAATTGATGTGCTCGCTATGGAGTCCTCGAGGGGCTCAATAGATTTGTCCGGTGGCGTTAGCGGTGGGGTACCACCCGTTCCCATTCCGAACACGGAAGTGAAACCTGCCAGCGCCGATGGTACTTGGGGAGTAGTCCCCTGGGAGAGTAGGTCACCGCCGGACATTAAATTTCGAAGGGCCGCCGACTAGCGTTGGTGGCCCTTCTTTGTATGCAAGGAGTCGATGTGCCCCATCGATCAGACAAGAACCAACCAGGTGACAGACGACACGGCCGCTCCGACAACGGCAAGACTGGTGCACGTCCCCAGCGCCATCAGCAGCGCTCGATGACCTCGGTCTCGTCGGGACAGCTTCCAAAATGGGTCACCGACGAGATCCAGCGTTCGACGCCAAAAGACCGGCGTGACCCGGCGATCAAAGAGCTCTCCCAGGGTGTCGACGAGTACGCCGATGAGCGGTATCCGGCCGCCTTGCCGCATCTGCGCAAAGCGAAGACCCTGTCACCGAAGTCGTCGGTGATACGGGAGCTACTGGGTCTTGCCTCCTATCGATCCGGAAAATGGGATGACGCCCTCAAGGAGCTGCGCACTTTTCGGAGAATGACCGGGGATCTGATCCATATGCCGATCGAGCTCGACTGCCTCCGCGCCCTGGGCCGCAAGGCCGACGTCACGAAGGAATGGGAACGGCTCCGCACTTTCGACGTCTCCGCCACCATCGACCATGAAGCCCGCGTGGTGTATGCATCATTCCTGCTCGACGAGGGCCGCCCCCGCGATGCCTGGGCCGTTGTCAAACCCGGACGCCTCGTCGCTGAGCCTTCACCGGGTGAGCTGCGGCGCTGGTTCGTCGCTGCCCGCGTCGCCCTTGCCGCCGGCGACAAGGAGGCTGCGGGCAAGATCGTTAACGCACTCGAGAAGCACGAGCTCGAGTTCGAAGGCGTCGACGACCTCCGGAACGCGCTCAACTAGAAATCTGTCACAAGGCCCGGCAACAATCGGGCTATGCACTCTCCCCGAACCTGTAGAGGGGAGAACCTCATGGAAATGGACCTGAACCTGATCGTGTTGTGCGGCAACATCGCCACCGAGCCGGAGATCAGGGTCTTCGAGTCGGGGACACGCCTGATCCGCTATCTGGTCACCGTGCGCTCGGAAGCACCACGGAGACGTGTCGATGTCGTGCCCGTGACACTCTGGGACCCGAGTGATGACGAAGTCGCCGAACCAGGGGAGCGGGGGCGGCGCATCTGGATCTGCGGGTCGGTGCAGCGCCGCTTCTGGGAGAGCCCCGACGGGCGACGCAGCCGACTCGAAGTCGTTGCAGAGCAGATCAATCTCAAGGAGGTCGAGGAGTTGGAGCCGGTTGCCGTATAGCTAATCCGACGACATGGAGGTTCCCGGCCTTCTAGGTTTGCGGTATGAACGAATCAGCTGAGAGTTCTCACTCGGCAGAACGGGTCTACGGCGAAGCATGGGCTGACGACTACGACGCGATCTACGACGAGGTGGACGAGAGGATGATCGATCGGCTCTTCGATCTCGCCGGCCCTACGCGACGCTCCTTGGAGCTAGCGGTGGGAACGGGGAGGGTTGCCATCCCGCTCAGTGAGCGGGGCGTGGACGTCAGCGGAATCGACATCTCAGAGTCGATGCTGGCCAGGTTGGCGGTCAAGCCGGGAGGCGAGAAGGTGGGCGTGACGCTGGGGGATATGGTGGAGGTCCCGGTCAAAGGGACGTTTCCGCTCGTGTTCGTCGTGGCTAACAGTCTTTTCGTTATCTCGACGCAGGAGCGCCAGGTCCGGTGTTTTCAGAATGTGGCTGACCATCTCGAACCTGGCGGGAGGTTTCTCGTCGAGTGTTTCGTGCCCGATGTGAAGCGGTTCGACTCACAAAACACCAGGATGGCGGTTTCGGAGATCGGTGACGACGGGGCGTACGCCTACGAGGTGGTAATCCACGATCCGGTCCAACAAGAGGTCAGGTCGCTGCACATCCGTAACAATGCGGATGGCGCAAGCCGGGCGCTGCCGGTGACCATCCGCTACGCGTGGCCTTCAGAACTCGATCTGATGGCGAGGTTCGCCGGATTGGAACTCGAGTCGAGATGGGGCTGGTACGACCAACGTGAGTTCACCGAGACCTCGACTGCCAGCGTCTCGGTATACCGTAAGGTTTGACCGTGGCCACAGCCCCATTTCTCGATGCCGCGATTGCCGAAGCAGTCGAGGGGCGTTCTGCCGGAGGGATCCCGATCGGATCGGTTCTCGTTGTCGATGGTGAGATCGTCGGCCGCGGCCATAATCAGCGCGTTCAGAAGGGGAGCGTGGTACTCCATGCAGAAATGGACTGTCTGGAGAATGCCGGTCGGATGCCGGCTGAGGTGTATCAGCGAGCGACCATCTACTCCACCCTGTCACCATGCGCGATGTGCACAGGGGCGATCCTGCTGTACGGGATCCCAAGGCTTGTGGTGGGGGAAAACCAGACCTTCCAGGGACCACAAGACCTCCTCGAGGCGGCGGGGGTTGAGGTCACGTTGCTGAACGATGAGCGCTGTATCAACATGATGTTGGAGTTCATCTCCACCGAGCCGGAGCTGTGGAACGAAGACATCGGGGAGTGACCAAAAACCCCTGGTTTCATTGACGAATTGTTGACTTGACACCGGGGGTACAGTGGGAATGTCCACCCACTTTTTCAAACCGCAGGAGGTCTCCCATGCCCTGGTACTGGTCCGACGATATCGCTCAGATCCTGGTCGGCGCGGGCAAAATCGACACCCCCACAGCTGCACCGATGATCGCGGCGCCTGTTGCTTTCCGCTCGGACGCAACGTCGATCGAGTCCGCAATCGAAACCCTTCTCGATGACGATGAGATCCCGTTAGCTGCCTGAGAACCCATTGAAGGCCATCCTCACCCCGAAGTGGATCGCGGCGCATGTAGTGGTGATCGTGATAGCAATCGTCTTCATCAATCTTGGCTTCTGGCAGCTGGGACGCCTCGAGGATCGGCAACTGGAGAATCAGATCGCCGAAAGCCGCTACAACGCGCCGCCCGAGGAACTCCATGTCCTGCTCGCGGCGGCCGGTGACGACCACGAGAGCCTCCAGTATCGCCGCGCCACGGTGACAGGTTCCTACAACGACGAGCACGAACTGCTCACTCGCAACCAGGTCTATCGGGACCAGGCCGGATTTCATGTGGTCACGCCGCTGGCGACAGGGGACGGGGGAGCGGTACTGGTCAACCGCGGTTGGGTTCCCCTTCCCCTTGACACACCGCCGATCGCCGAAGCCGCTCCGCCATCCGGAGAGGTGACCGCCACCGGATGGATCAACCCGACCCAGACCCGACCTCCTCTGGGCCCGACCGACCCTGCCGACGGGGTTCTCGACACCATGAATCGGATCAATATCGAGCGGATCCAACAACAGATGCCGTACGACCTCGCTCCGGTTTATCTGGTGCTCGAAGGCGACGGGGGAGACCAGTTGCCGGTCGCTCTTCCTCCGCCGGAGTTCGAGGACGAGGGATCGCATCTTGCATACGCGATCCAGTGGTTTGGCTTTACCGTGACCGGCGTCGTCGGTTACTACTTCCTCGTCCGAAAGAACCTACGCGGCAAGGCCTAAATAGCCCGCTCTTCGGACAGGGCGTTTACATGACCTTCGGGGGTCTTGAAAAAGGCCATCCACAACTCGTAGTCGTTGGTTCCGTGAACCTTATGCGGCTCTGATAAGAACTCAACCCCGGCTGCGACGAGACGCTGGTGTTCGGCAGCAACATCGTCGACTGAGAAGTAAAGGAGGGGAGTGGACTCGAAGTCGGCAGATTCGGCCTTTCCCAGATAGATACGCGTTCCGTCGAGGTCGAAAAACGCCATCGATTGTTCCGGGACTTCGAACAACAACTCGACGCCCAGGACATCGCGGTAGAACGTAACGGCTTCGTCGAGCTTCGTTACCGAGACATGTACTTGCGAGAGTCCTGTCACCGACATGTTGCACAATCCAATTCCTCACAATGCAGGGCGGTTGTCTTCACTCTTCGGCTCCTTCCTCGACTTTGACCAGGCCCGGGATCACCTCAAAACGGGGATGGCCCTCAAAGACGGCCGGGTCCAGCTTGATCTTGGCGCTTCTGGTGCCGGCGCCCACGATCACCCAGTCTCTTCCGATGACGGTTGGGGACACCCAGATCGGAATGTCGTCGGGAATCCCGAACACTGTGACCCCGCCGATCTCCTGTCCGGTCCTCGCCAGGGTGTCCTCGGCCGACGCGAAGCTCACCTTGCGGGCGCCGAGAGTTCGCCGGACGGTGCCGTTGACATCGAGGCGATCGGTGGCGAGCACAAGGCAGAGGGCGTACATTCCCTCCGGCTTCTTCGATGCGGCCAAGATCGCGTTGGCCGAGTTCTCCAGGGGAACACCGTACGCCTCGCAAAAGGCTGCAGTGTCGGCGAGGTCAGGGTCGCAGTCCATGACCTCATGGTCGATGTCGTGACTGCTCAGATAGCTCTGTACGGCGTCGTGTAGGGGCATCCCAACCCATGCTAGGTCGCCCGGCGTGAGGACATGCAGCGGCGTTTTCGTGGATATGGGTGCTGTGCCGTACCCAACATTTTGGAAACTTCTTGAACCGCTTGGTGTAGCCGCAGCCCGGTCATAGCGTCTAATCGTGGATCGAAATCTCACCTCGCCTGTCGTCCTGCTGATAGGGGCTGTCAGCTTCCTGATCTGGTCGATCGTGTTGCTGCTCACCCCGGGCGGATCGCGCCCAATCGAGTGGCTTCAGTTTGTCGTCAGTGTGGTCACCACGGCTTATGCCCTGTTTGCAGTGCGCAAGAATGATCCCGTTCACAACCGGCGATGCTGTTACCTGGTACTCGCATTCGGGGTGCTTGGAATAGTGATAGTCCTCGGTTTGGCCTCCGACCAACGCTCCTCACGGACCTGGGCGCGGCTGGGCTGGGCTGGGGCAGCCTACGGATATTTGGGTTCGGTGGTGTTGTGGATCCAGGGCGCCCGTCAACGGCTCGGTGTCATTTCGTTTGCGCTCTTTGGCGCGGTTCTGATGGTCGCGGCGGTTGGCATCACACTCAATTGCGATCCGACCGTGCAAAGAACGTGGTGCGATCCAACCTATGAAAAGGAGCAGATCCTCGCCGAGACCATCGCAGTCGACGGTGAGTTGGAAAGGGTGGGGAGGTCCGGTGCTTCCATCGGCGCGGCCTTCGTCGCACATTTCCTGCCAGACAACGCCACCATTGAGGAGGTGACCCACCTACCGGGGGAGTGGGTGTACGAGGCGAGGACGACCCAGGGGATAGAGCGGGAGCGAGGCATATTCACCAGCGGTGACCCGGAATATCAGGACTGCCGGCTGAACGCCAAAATCGAGGCGGTGCCCGCAGGCAACCGGCAGACCATCTATGTCACATGCGGTGTCGAGACCTGAGCCAACACCCTGACCGGGCCTAGTTGTTGGCAGCTTCCGCCTCGTGGGCGTGGTCATGGTCGTGCTCGTCGGCGCCATCCTCGGCCTCATGCTGTGCCATCTGGGCTCGAACGTCTTCCATGTCGATATTCTTCACCTGTCCGACCAGGTCTTCGAACATCTCGGGAGGCAATGCTCCTGGCTGGGAGTAGAGGATTACCTGCTCTTTGAAAACCATTAACGTCGGGATCGACCTGATCCCGAAAGCCGCCGCCAGCTCTTGCTGATCTTCGGTGTCGACCTTGGCGAAGACGATGTCATCATGCTTCTCTGAAGCCGCTTCGTAGGTAGGGGCGAACGACCGACAGGGCCCGCACCATTCGGCCCAGAAGTCGACGATAACTGTGTCGTTCTCCTGAACTGTTGTGTCAAATGTGTCTTTGGTCAGTGCCACGGTGGCCATGCGAAAACCTTCCTGGGTCTAATCGAGTACGCCCTGTTCAACCCTAACCGGGGCGGATTTGTTCCCGAAGGCGTCCGGTAGCCTCCCCGTACGGCCTCCGATAGCATGCCAGCCATGCCGACCACCCAGAAGATCAGGTACTCCGACTGCGACCCCCAGGGAATCGTGTTCAACGGAAACTATCCCAGATACTGGGACGACGCTGCCACCGACTGGCTGGAGGATCTCGGCCTGGGCGGGCCCGGATTGGGCGGAAACGGCATCGAGGTGGTGACCGCGAGGCTCGAAATCGACTTCAAAGCCGCGGCCACTCTCGGCGATGTGCTCGAAACTTCGGTCGAAGTCGCCAGATTCGGGACTGCGTCGATGGATGTTGCAGTCGAAACGGTCAACCAGAGATCAGGTGATTTGATCGCCGCCGGCAAACTGGTCTGGGTTTTCGTTGATCCGGAGCACTTCCGACCGGTACCCGTGCCCGACGAGATCCGAAAAGTGTTGGAGAGCGGAGCCTCGGCGATATAGGCCTGTCCAGGAGTACTAATGCTTGAGTGCCCATAATCCACGTTATGTCAAATTAGGAGTTGTCCCGTGGCCAGGGCTAAACCCGAGGGGCCACGTTCGCTTTAAAGGCCGGGCCGCAACCCTAAAGCCAGAGCGGGTGACATCCCGATGGCCCCGAAGGCATAAGAAGGCTCATGGGACCTGACGCATTCGATTTCTGGCTCGGAGAGTGGGATTGTGTCACTTCGGCGGGCGATGCCGTCAACACGGTCACCAGGGAGTACAACGAAAAAGTGATCATCGAACGCTTCCATATCCACTCGCCCCAGGAGTGGTCCGGGATGAGTATTTCTTCATACAACGAGCATGACGGATGGCGTCAGACGTGGGTTGACCAGGACTCCAACTACTGGACATTCCAGGGCGTTCTCGTAGACGGGGACCCGGCTTTCGCCACCGCCGGCAAAGTCGACATCGACCAGAACTACAAACGCATGATCTTCTTCGACATCGCTCCGGATGCGCTCAACTGGCGATGGGAGATCTCACCGGACGGCGAAACGTGGACCGAGCGGATGACAGCGGCGTACACACGCAAGCGCTGAGTCAAGCCTCGGGCATCCAGCCAATCTCAAGAAAACACCTTCTACCGCCGATAGGAATCGGGATGGTTTCTCACGAATCCACAGGCATTCGCCGCCCTTCATCCTGGTGGCTGTTTCTTGCAGCACTGGCCACAGTTCTCGCCGCCGTAGCTGCCTTCGTGGCCCTCCACCTCCAGCGGGAAGCAACCAGACCGATTGGTGAGGGAATCTTCTTCGTGGCCGAGGCAGCGACGGCTGACGGGATTGTCAACGACACCCAGGATCCGGATTCAGGAGTACGCATGGCTCGCAACACGCTCGGTGTGGAGGCCGTGTCACTGGTCGATCCTGCTGGTGTCATCATTTCATCCACCTCTACCCCGCTGGTGGGCCAGCTGGTTGGCAATGAGATGCTTCACACGGCAGCCGTCGAACACCGATTCAGCGCTCTTGCCGGCCCTATCCCGGAAGATCTCTGGCTCGACGGTGTGATCGCTTGGCCCGCAGGCTCGGTTCTGTATCAGGTGGTTTCGCCATCGGAGTTGGAGGCGCACTCCCTCCTGCTTCACTATGACGTGGCCAGCTTGCTCGGCCGGCGCACACCACCCGGCACTCTCCGCCCAGCAACAGTCGAGCTGCTCGTGGTGGCCGCAGCGCTGGTCGTGGTGGCTGCTGGAATCCTCGTCGCCAGGGCCAGAGCGGCCCGTCGCTACCGGGAAGTCGTCGTCGAATCGGAGCTGCTCCGCAAACACTCCCAGGAGCTCGAGTTGGCGAACGCCGAATTGCAGGCTGCGCGGGCAGCAGCCGAGGAGGCTCTTGCTCTAGCCGAGGAAAAGATCCGAATACGGTCCGAGTTCGTTTTGATGATCAACCACGAGCTGAGGACCCCACTGACCAGCGTTGTCACCGGAGCCGACCTTCTGAGAACCACGGAAATGACTGACAGCGAACGTGGGTCGCTGATCGACTCGATTGCCCACGATGGGAATCGTCTCCTCGAGATCGTGGATCAGATCCTCGCGGTGGCGCGCATCGAGAACAGGGGCATCTCCTACGAACTCTCCGAAATCCCCATGGAGGAGCTCTGTTCAGCTCTCTGCACGGGCCACGCTCCCCCACCGGGAGACTGCGGCCGTGATGATGTACTGGTCAATACCGACCTAAAAGCTGTGGAATCGGTCGTGGCGGCCCTGGTTGACAACGCTCGTACCCACGGAGCGACCGAGGTCTCCGTCGTCTGCTCCTCGGCGCCCACAGTTGGCACCTTCTTCGAGGTCGGCGATCGTCCGTCCGAAGCCGTGTACCTGTCTGTCATCGACAATGGGCCCGGCATCGACTCCGAGTTCCTGCCGAGGGCATTCGAGAAGTTCGAGAAATCCGGTTTCAGCTCGGGGACGGGCCTGGGGCTCTACATGGCGCGAATGGTTGTCGAGTCTCTGACAGGTTCGATAGCTGTCGAAAGCTCGCCTGCTGGCAGCACTTTCCAGATTGCTCTGCCGGTCAGCGCGGTCAGAGCCCGTACCGGTTCACCGACATGAGGAGACTCTTCGTCGTGCTTCTTCTAGTGGCAGGTTGCGGATCCGCCGCGGCCGAGAACGGCTTCACTCTCGACGACGGGAACATCGACGGGCCAGATGTGGTCCAGGAAGGATCCAGCGACCTAACAATCAGGAACGTCGGTGAGTTCAACCACACCCTGCTGATCACCGATACCGGCGGTAACGTCATCGCTGCCACCGAGGTACTACCACCCGGAACCGAGACTGTGCTTGCTGTGGAGTTGGCGGAGGGGACCTATCAGGTGAGCTGCCGGTTGGTGGGCCAGGATTCGGAAGGCAATATCATCGACCACTATGAGCTGGGGATGTTCAAACAGCTCGAGGTTGGCGGCTAATCGTCTCTGGACTTGCTCGATTCGGGTTGACGGCATTCGCCGACGGACCAGGCCCGCTGCAACGTGTCGCCAGGCGGCTCGATTCCTGGCACTAGCGTTCTGGCTCTGCGAGCCAGGAGTGATTAGATGGGTATTAGAACCGAGAAGGCGTCCGCCGTGTGGACCATCATCATCTCCCGACCTGAGTCCCGGAATGCGGTCGACCCCGCCACGGCGCGCGCCTTGCACGAAGCCTTTGACGAATTCGATGACGATCCAGGTGCTTCAGTGGCAGTCCTCTGGGGTGAGGGCGGTTCGTTCTGCTCCGGATTTGACCTCAAGGTTGCTGCGAAACCCGACACCGCCACGGCTCTCGGTGAGCTCAACCCCAACTCAGGGCCGGATTCGCCCGGGCCGATGGGGCCCACCCGCTTGGAGCTGTCAAAGCCGGTAATCGCCGCAATCTCGGGCCCGGCCGTCGCTGGAGGTATGGAACTGGCGCTCTGGTGTGATTTCAGAGTGATGGAGGACGACTCCTACATGGGCGTCTTCTCCAGGCGTTGGGGGATCCCGCTGATCGACGGTGGAACCGTAAGGCTCCCCCGCTTGGTCGGCCAATCTCTACTCCGCCAAACATCAGACTGGTTTGACTGCCCGACAGGCCCTGATTCAAGAATGGGACACCAGCTTCAGCGTCCTCGGTGCTGAAGGCATCGAAGGCGCAGGAAGGTTCCGTGATGGGGCCGGCCGACATGGATCGGCCACCTCAGGCAACCCGAATCAGCGATCTTGAGCCCGTAGGATCCACCTGATGAGCGCGGTCAACGAATTTGGTCAGCCCATCGGAGCTTCTCTTGGAAACTGGGCACCTCCACCTTTTCCCGCAGCTCTGTCCCTCTCGGGGCATCACGTGGTTCTCGAACCGCTCCGACCCGATCACGCCGCCATGCTGTTCCCCGTGCTGTCGACAGCGTCGGATTCTCTATGGACATACATGGCGATAGGGCCGTTTCGCAACGAGTACGAGATGCGGATTGGCTTCGAGGCCTTGATCGATCAGGCCGACTGGCTGCCGTACGCGATCTTTGTCGGCGGCACACCTTGCGGGTTTCTCTCGTACCTCCGGATCGACCCTCCCGTCGGAGTCATCGAGATCGGTTCAATCGTGTTCGCTCCTGTGATGCAGAGAACCACCGCGGCTACCGAAGCCATCTACTTGCTGGTCAAACACGTCTTTGACCTCGGCTACCGGCGTTGCGAATGGAAGTGCGACGACCTCAATGAACCCTCCCGCGTCGCCGCCGAGCGGCTCGGGTTCCGCTACGAGGGAACCTTCAAGAAGGCGACCCACTACAAGGGCCGCAATCGGGACACCGCCTGGTATGCAATCACTGACGAGGAATGGCCGATGGTCGCGGAGGCATTCGAGGGGTGGCTGGCACCGGGGAACTTCGACACCGAAGGCCAACAACGTAAGTCGCTCCAGGCTTTTCGCCATTGACTCCGGTTGCCATCGCTCCCCTGCCAGCTAAGCTTTGGCCTGTGACACACCTGAAGCGCTCCGAGCTCCTCCTCCTTATGTAGGGCGACGCGTCCAATTCCCGCGTTCGCCCGCCCCCGGTCCGGGGGCTTTTTCTTTGCCCGGACCCACTCCCCTTTCCCACCGACTTCTATTTGGAGGCTCTCATGCCAACCACACCACAGATGCCATTCCACAAGTACCAGCCATATATCCCCTTAGTCCTGAAAGACCGCACCTGGCCCGACAACGTCATCGAGCAAGCGCCGTTCTGGTGCTCGGTCGACCTGAGAGACGGCAACCAGGCTCTGATCGACCCGATGGACCCTCCCCGCAAGCTGAAGATGTTCCAGGAGCTGGTGGCGATGGGTTTCAAGGAGATCGAAGTCGGGTTCCCGGCCGCCAGCCAGCCCGACTACGACTTCGTGCGCCAATTGATCGAGGAAGACCTGATTCCGGCCGATGTCACCATCCAGGTGCTCAGCCAGAGCAGGGACGAGCTGATCGAGCGGACATTTGATTCCATTGCCGGTGCACCCAGCGCCATCGTTCACTTCTACAACTCGACGAACCCGCTGCAGCGTGAGGTGGTGTTCGGCATGGACCGCGAGAGCATCAAGGAGATCGCGGTCAACGCGGCGAAACTGTCGAGGAAGCTCACCGAGGCAGCCGGAGACACCGTTGTTCGATACGAATACTCGCCGGAGAGTTTCACCCTGACCGAGCCTGACTACGCCATCGAAGTCTGCGAAGCGGTGATGGACGTGATCGAGCCGTCACCCGATGAGCCGATAATCGTCAACCTCCCTGCCACGGTCGAGTGCTACTCGCCCAATGTCTATGGCGATGTCATCGAATGGTTCGGCCGGACCGTGAAAAACCGCGACTCCGTTGTCCTCAGCCTCCACCCGCACAACGATCGGGGCACCGCAGTTGCGGCCGCCGAATTCGGGATGATGGCCGGTGCCGACCGGGTCGAGGGAACTTTGTTCGGTAATGGGGAGCGGACCGGGAACGTCGACATCATCAACCTGGCGATGAACCTGTTCGCCAATGGGGTAGATCCCGAATTGGACATCTCGGACATCGACGCCCTTCGCCGGGTCGCCGAATACTGCAACCGTCTCCCGGTCCACCCCCGGCATCCCTACGTCGGCGATCTGGTCTATACCTCTTTCTCGGGATCCCACCAGGACGCGATCAAGAAGGGTTTCGCCGCCCTTCCTGACGATTACGAAGTGTGGGGCGTGCCCTATCTACCCATCGACCCCAAACATGTCGGGCGCAGCTACGAAGCCGTCATCCGGGTCAACTCACAGTCGGGTAAGGGCGGGGTTGCCTATGTGATGAAAGAAGAGCATGGCTTCGATCTCCCCCGCCGGCTCCAAATCGAATTCTCGAAGACGATCCAGACCATCACCGAGAACACCGGCACCGAGATCACCCCCGACGCCATGTGGAGCGCCTTCCAGGCCGAGTATCTCCCAGATGCGCCACGCTTCCAGCTACTCGGCCATGAGCTGCACACGTCGACGCGTTCTGACGGAGGGCGAACGACAGTTCAGACCACCATCGGCATGGGAAGAGACGAGGTAGAGCTCGAGGGCGTTGGAGACGGGCCCGTCGAGGCTTTTGTCAACGCCATTGCCGGGCACTTCGGCGAGAACTTCGATGTCGTCGACTACACCGAGCATGCCATCGGCCGGGGTGCCTCAGCCCGGGCAGTTGCCTACGTGGAGACCGCGTCAGGCTCGGGTGAAGTCAGATGGGGGGTCGGGATCGACGCCAACATCACGACTGCATCGTTGCTGGCAGTGCTGCGCGGATTCGAACGGCTCCACCCGGATTTAGCGAGCTGACTCAGCGCTTTTCGTTGCCCCGTTTGTAGTTGCCGGTCATCCGCGCCATGACTTCCTGGGGGTCGCGCGTCTCAACCCGATTCAGGAACTTCTTTGCCCTTTCGCCACGGAGCACGGCCGCCTTGCGTCCGTTGTGCTTGATGATCACCTCGCCGTTCTTGCGGCGGGTGTAGCTGAATCCTGCAGGCTCAGTCATTTCACAACACCGCTCTCATGGCGGAGACGTTACACATCGCACCAGCGGTTGTGGCACCCGGAACACATCCTGGCGTTAGAGTCGCTCGCCATGACCGAGGCGCCGATAAAAACGAGTGGAGGCTCTACGAAGTCCCTCCCCCTTCGACAGATCCTGTCGATTGTGGTGGTGCTCGTGGTGCTTGTCTTCGTCTGGGAGGCCTACAAATTCGTTTGGCTGCAGATGGGCTGGATCAGGCCGGTTCGGCCCGACAACACCACAATGCCCCATGTCTGGGACATGTTCATCGAGCTCTTCCGGCCGGTCAGACGGGGCGGCGACCTTCTGATCTTCGACCTGGCCGCACGTTCTCTGTTCACTCTCCGTGAGGCATTCGCCGGGTTTGTGATCGGTGGTGTTTTCGGCTTCGGGCTCAGTGTCATGTTTGTCCGCTCTGTGTTGCTGGAGCGGGCGTTCATGCCTTATGTGATCGCCAGTCAGACTGTGCCCATCATTGCCATCGCCCCCATGGTGGTGGTATGGGGCGGCCGCCTCAACATCCCGCAATGGCTGTCGGTGGCGGTGATCTCCGCCTATCTGACTTTCTTCCCGGTCGCGATCAATACGCTGCGTGGTCTCAGATCACCCGATCCGAACGCGATGGAACTGATGAAGTCCTATGCGGCGTCGCCTTCGGAGGTCCTCTGGAAGCTCCAGGTGCCGGCGGCGCTCCCCTATATCTTCACCGCGCTCAAGGTCTCGGCCACAGCCAGTGTCATCGGTGCTCTGATCGGCGAGCTTCCGGCCGGATTCGGTGAGGGCCTGGGACGCGCCCTGCTCACATTCTCCTCCCAATTCGGGGCACGCTCGGTGAAGCTATATGCGACTGTGATCGTCACCGCGATCGCCGGAATCCTGTTCGTGGGTGCTGTTGTCCTCGCCGAGCGCAGATTCGTGCCGGAGGGAAACAGGCTTCCATTCGACGCCGAGCTCAAAGCGGGAGGTGGAATATGAATCCAGCCGACAACACCGTGGTCCGGGCCCAGAATCTGGGAAAGACATTCGGGTCGGGGCCTGAAGCGGTGACGGCACTCACCGGAATCGATCTTGCCATTCGGAGCGGTGAGTTTGTCTCCCTGATCGGGCCCAGTGGTTGTGGGAAGAGCACCTTGCTCCGTCTCATCGGTGACCTGACCCGGCCCAGCACAGGAGAGATCACGATCAACGGCAAGAGTGCTGAACAGGGTCGTCTGGATCGGGATTACGGGATTGTGTTCCAGAAGGCGACACTGCTCGACTGGAGGACGGTCACCAAGAACGTCGAGCTACCCCTCGAGATCATGGATGAGAAGAACCGCTCGGATCGTGCCACCGAGATGCTCGACCTGGTGCAACTGGGCGACTTCAAGTCACACTATCCCTGGCAGCTATCCGGCGGCATGCAGCAACGGGTCGCCATTGCCCGTGCTCTTGCCTTCAACCCCTCTCTGCTGTTGATGGATGAGCCGTTCGGCGCCCTCGACGAGATGACCCGGGAGTTGATGCAGCAGGAGGTCCTGCGGATCTGGAAAGAGACCGGCACCACAATCGTGTTTGTCACCCATTCGATCCCCGAGGCTGTGTTCCTCTCAACACGGGTTGTGGTGATGTCGGCGCGGCCGGGAAGAATCAGCCAGGTCATCGAGACCGATCTCCCCCACCCCCGCACCGAGGACACCCGTGAGTCGGCTGCGTACTACGACCGGGTCACCGAGGTGCGCGAGGCGCTCCGCCACGGAGACCGACAATGACCGCCGATCCGATGGAAGCGTTCAGCGGCGACCTTCCCGTCGGCTCCACGACCCCTTCCTCGCTACGGCAACGGTTGGGGAACTACGGCCCTGCTCTTGCGCTCTTCGTCGCAGGCATCGTCTTCTGGGAGACCGCAGTCAGGCTGTTCAATATCGAGGCGTTTGTGCTCCCCAAGCCATCGTCGATCGCCGAGCGCCTCATCGCCGAGTGGCCCGAGATCACCGCCGCCGCCGGAAATACCATGATCGAAGCGATTGGTGGACTGATCGCCGGGACCATTTCGGGAGTTGTTGTCGCACTGATCACGGTCCGCTGGGCCGGGGCGCGGGAAGGGATCATGCCTTTCGCCATTGCCACCAACTCGATTCCGATCATCGCCCTGGCTCCGATTCTCAACAACATGTTTCCGATCACAAGTCCGGTTTCGAAGATGGCAGCGGTTGCGATCGTTGTCTTCTTCCCGGTGATGATCAACTCTGCCCGGGGGTTGATCGAAGTCGACCAGTCGGAATTGGAGTTGATGCGGTCGTTTGCCGCGAGCCCTCGTGAGGTCTTCGCACGGGTCCGCATCCCCCACGCTCTTCCCTACTTCTTCAGCGCGTTGAAGATCGCCACCACGCTTTCAATAATCGTTGCAATCGTCGCCGAATATTTCGGTGGGCCCCAGGATGTCCTCGGTCAATACATAATCAGTAAGGCCAACCTCTTTGTATTCCCCGATGCCTGGGCTGCGATCGTTGTCGCTTCGATGATCGGAATCAGCCTGTACGGTCTTGTTCTGGTCGCTGAGCGATTCGCCATGCCGTGGCATGTCTCCTTCCGCTCGGCTGAGGAGAACTGACGACGCGTCGGGCTGCAGATGGATACGCTGCTTCGGATACAACCCCAAGGAGGAAACAAAGTGAAACGACGGAATGGGCCTTGGCGCAAGGCGCTGGCAATGATGATGACACTGGCTTTGATGGCCACCGCATGTGGCGACGACGCTGGAGAAGCCGGGTCGGAGGACTGCGAGGAAGTCGAAGAGGTGCGGGTCCAGTTGCAGTGGGTCGCTCAGGCACAATTCACGGGCTACTTCGTTGCCAAGGACCTTGGCTTCTATGAGGACGAGTGCCTCGATGTGGAGATCCTCGAGGGCGCGGTGGAAATAGTGCCCCAGACCGTACTGGCGACGGGTGGTGCCGAATTCGGCTTGGCATGGGTGCCGAAAGCATTGGTTTCCCGGGAACAGGGCGCCGACATAGTCAACGTCGCACAGGTGTTCGAGCGCTCCGGGACCCTCGAGGTCTCCTTCGCCGATTCGGGCATCGAGTCGCCCGAGGACTGGGCGGGCAAGACCGTCGGTAACTGGGGCTTCGGGAACGAGTACGAGCTCACCGCGGCGATCGAGCTGTTCGACGTCCAGGACGTCGAACTGGTCGGGCAGAACTTCGACATGCTTGCGCTTCTCAATGGGGAGCTCGACGCGGCCGAGGCGATGATCTACAACGAGTACGCCCAGCTGCTCGAGGCCGAGAACCCTGACACCGGTGAGCTCTACCAGCCGGAGGACTTCAACGTGATCAACTTCAACGATGTCGGCACTGCGATGCTCCAGGACGCGGTATGGGTCAACGCCGATTGGATCGCCGAAGAAGGCAACGAAGACATCGCTGTCCGATTCCTCAAGGCAACATTCCGCGGGTGGATCCACTGCCTCGATGCCTTCGACGAGTGTGTTGAGGTAGTGCTGGAAAATGGTTCGACGCTCGGCGAGAGCCACCAGGCGTGGCAACTAAATGAGGTCCTCGGCCTCATCTTCCCGGCGTCGAGCGGAATCGGGGTAATGAACGAAGCGCTCTGGGACCAGACCGTGGAGGTCGCCACCGGCCAGATCGAGGAACTCGAAGGTGTGGAGATTTCGGGTGACGCCTACCGGACCGACCTTGCACAGCAGGCGGTTGACGCGCTGCGTGAAGAGGGCCTGGATGTCGACGGGGATGGCTACGAACGGCGTGACATCGAGCTCCAGCCCGGCGGAGAATAAGACGGTTCGGGTGTTGGGAGCGGACATGCGTTCGCTCCCCCACCCATTCCTCAGCTAAGTTTCAAGGGGGCTTCTTTCCCCGCAGTTAGGAGAGCCAATGCCAAACATTGTCCGAGCCGCAATTGTCCAGACCGAATGGACAGGCGACAAAGAATCGATGATCAAGAAGAACGCCGACTACGCCCGCGAGGCCGCCAAGCAGGGCGCCCAGGTCATGTGTTTTCAGGAGATCTTCTACGGGCCGTACTTCTGCCAGGTTCAGGAGAACGAGCATTTCGACTATGCCGAGCCGATCCCGGATGGTCCTACTACCAAGCTGATGCAGGATCTGGCCAAGGAAACCAAGATGGTCCTGGTGGTCCCGATTTTTGAGAAGGAAGACGACGGCTTCTACTACAACACTGCCGCCGTCATCGACGCCGACGGCAGCTACCTGGGGAAATACCGCAAGCAGCACATTCCTCATGTGAAAGGCTTCTGGGAGAAGTTCTACTTCCGGCCCGGCAATGGCGGATATCCCGTCTTCGACACTGCCGTAGGGAAAGTGGGTGTATATATCTGCTACGACCGGCACTTCCCCGAAGGTTGGCGGGCGCTCGGCCTCAACGGCGCCAAGATCGTGTTCAACCCGAGTGCGACGAGCAGAGGACTCTCCATGTACCTGTGGAATCTCGAGCAGCCGGCCGCGGCGGTGGCCAACGAGTATTTCATCGGCGCGATCAACCGCGTCGGCAAGGAGGAGTACGGAGACAATGATTTCTACGGGTCGTCTTACTTCGTCGGACCGCGCGGCCAGATCGTCGGAGAAGCCGCCTCTGACACCGAAGAAGAGCTGGTGATCAGGGACCTCGACCTCGACGAGATCGACGAAGTGCGCAAGCAATGGGCGTTCTACCGTGATCGCCGGCCTGACGCCTACGACGAGTTGGTTGCCCCTTGACGACCCACGCCGAGCTCCTCGCCCGACACAAAGAGGTGCTGCCATCCTGGCTGGCTCTCTATTACGACGAGCCGATCTCTCTGGTTGACGGCGAAGGTCGTAGGGTCGTCGACGCCGAAGGTAACGAATACCTCGACTTCTTCGGCGGGATCCTCACCACGATGTCGGGCTACAAGATTCCGGAGGTCGTCGCGGCGATCCGGGAGCAGGCGAACAAGATGCTCCACACTTCGACTCTGTACCTCATCGAGTCGCAGATCGAACTGGCAGAGAAGATCGCCGACCTCTCCGGTATTCCGGACGCGAAGGTGTTCTTCACCAACTCGGGCACGGAGGCGAACGACGCGGCTCTGATGATGGTGACCCAGTTCCGCAAGTCGAACCAGATCATCGCGATGCGGGGCAGCTACCACGGCAAGTCGCATTCGACCGTCGCCATTACCGGTCAGCGCTCATGGTCGGCAACCCAGCTCACCCCGTTTCATACCGTGTACGTCCACGGGCCCTACAAGTACCGCAGCCCGTTCGGAGATCTCGCCGACGCCGAGTTCACCGCAGCGTGCGCGGACGACCTGCGCAACCTGCTCGAGGTAGCGGTGTCGGGTGACGTGGCGGCCATGATCGCCGAGCCCATTCAGGGTGTCGGTGGGTTCGCCACACCCCCGGACGGCTTTTTTGGCGCGATGAAGGAAGTCCTCGACGAACAGGGCGGTCTGTTCATAAGCGACGAGGTGCAGACCGGTTGGGGTCGAACCGGTGAGCACTTCTGGGGATACCAGGCTCACGGGATAACTCCCGACCTGCTCACTTTTGCCAAGGGATTGGGCAACGGGCTGGCGATTGCAGGCGTAGTCGGCAAGCCAGAGATCATCGACTGCCTGTCAGCCAACTCGATCTCCACGTTCGGCGGCAACCCGCTCTCAACCGCCGGCGCCCTGGCCAACCTCGAGTATCTCCTCTCCAACGACCTGCAGACCAATGCCTACAAGGTGGGCCAGCGTCTCAAGTCCGGTATCGTCGACATCCAGAGCCGCTATCCGATGATCGGCGACGTCAGAGGCAAGGGTCTCATGATCGGCGTCGAGTTCGTTCGCCAAGGTGGAAAAGAGCCCGACGCGACCACCACGTCCGGCGTCATGGAGGCGGCGAAGTCGAACGGCCTCCTCATCGGCAAGGGCGGCCTTTACGGGAACACCCTGCGAATCGCCCCTCCCCTCTCACTGACCGAAGACGAGGCTGACGAAGGGCTCGACCTTCTCGAGTCCGCAATCGCCAACGCAACCAACGGAGCCCGTTGAAAATGTATGTCAACCACCGGCATCATCGAACAGACTCCAAGGAGGAATAATGGGAACGACACTCATCAAAGGCGGAACCGTCATCACCGCGACGGAGAAGATGGACGCTGATGTCCTGATCGACGGCGGCAAAGTGGTTGCTCTGCTCGGAAGGGATCACACCGTCGTGCCGGACGAGATCATCGACGCCGGCGGCAAATACGTGATGCCCGGCGGCATCGATGTCCACACCCACATGGAACTTCCCTTCGGCGGCACTTTCGCCGCCGACACGTTCGAAACCGGGACCCGCGCCGCGGCATGGGGAGGGACCACCACCATCATCGACTTCGCCGTCCAGACCAAGGGCGAGTCGGCCATGGACGGGTTCGAGGCGTGGATGCGCAAAGCCGACGGCAACTGCGCTATCGACTACGGCTTCCACATGATCACCGGAGACATCAACGAGCAGACCCTCAAAGAGATGCAGATGCTCATGGATGAAGGCGTGAGCAGTTTCAAGATGTTCATGGCCTACCCCGGCGTCTTCTACTCCGACGACGGTGAGATCCTCCGCGCCATGCAGAAGGGAGCCGAGATCGGGGCGACCATCTGTATGCACGCCGAGAACGGTATAGCTATCGACGTCCTCGTCGAGCAGGCACTGCAGCGGGGAGAAACCGACCCGATCTACCACGGGATCGTCCGCAAGTCGATCCTCGAAGGTGAAGCCGCTCATCGGGCGATCAAGTTGGCCGAACTCACAGGAGTGCCGCTCTACATCGTGCACCTCTCTGCCAAAGAAGCCCTCGATGCCGTCATCCAGGCGCGTGACGAGGGCCGGAACGTTTTCGCCGAGACATGTCCCCAGTACCTGTTCCTGTCGCTCGACAATATGGGCAACGGGTTCGAAGGCGCCAAATATGTCGCCTCACCACCGCTGCGCGACTCGGCTGACGGTCACCAGGAACGTCTCTGGCAGGGCCTGCGGACCAACGACCTCCAGGTCGTGTCCACGGACCACTGCCCGTTCTGCATGGGCGACCACCCCCAATTCGGCACTCAGAAACAGCTCGGCGCCGACGACTTCTCCAAGATCCCCAACGGGATGCCGGGGGTCGAGAACAGGTTCGGGCTCATCTACAACGGCGGCGTCGCGGAGGGCCGGATCTCGGTCAACCGGTTCGTCGAGATCGTTGCCACAACACCGGCGCGTATGTTCGGCCTGTATCCCCATAAGGGAACGATCGCAGTTGGATCCGATGCTGACATCGTCGTTTTCGACCCGGATGCGAAGACGGTTGTCTCGGCCGAGACACACCACATGAACGTCGACTATTCCGCTTACGAAGGGTTCGAACTGGCCGGCAAGGTCGAGACAGTGCTCTCGAAGGGTAAGACTGTGGTAGCCAACGACGAATACCTCGGCAGCCCTGGCGACGGTTCGTACCTGCGACGCGGCACCAACCAGTACTTGATATAGGAGTATCGATCATGAAGTTGATCAGCCATTGGATCAACGGGGAGACAGTATCCCAACCACCGGACCGCACGGGGGCCGTCTACGACCCCATCACCGGCAAGCAGCGTGCCGAGGTGGCCATGGGCACACCCGAAACGGTCGACCTGGCCGTGAGCACCGCCAAGAACGCATTCGAGACCTGGAGGGATTCAGCTCTCAGCCGACGCCAGAACATCATGTTCGCCTTCCGCGAGATCGTCGTCGAACGCAAAGACGAGATGGCCCGGCTCCTCAGCGAGGAGCATGGCAAGACATTCGACGATGCGCGGGGGGAGGTTCAACGTGGCCTCGAGGTGATCGAATTCGCCTGCAACATCGCTCACCTGCTCAAAGGCGAGTACTCCGAGCAGGTGTCCACCAGCGTCGACACCTACTCCATCCGCCAACCGCTCGGCGTGGTCGCGGGGATCACTCCGTTCAACTTTCCGGCCATGGTTCCGATGTGGATGTACCCGATAGCAATCGCCTGCGGGAACACCTTCATCCTGAAGCCGTCCGAGAAAGACCCTTCGACCTCACTGCTGGCGGCGGAATGGCTCACGGAGGCCGGACTGCCCGACGGCGTCTTCAACGTCGTTCACGGCGACAAGGTGGCCGTGGATGCGATCCTCGGCCACGACGACATCGCCGCTGTTTCCTTTGTTGGCTCGACACCGATCGCCCGCTACATCTATGAGACCGGAACCGCCGGCGGCAAGAGAGTCCAGGCTCTGGGTGGGGCCAAGAACCACATGGTCGTCCTTCCCGACGCCGATATGGACCTCGCCGCCGACAGCGCAGTTTCCGCTGCCTACGGTTCGGCCGGTGAGCGATGCATGGCCATTTCGGTAGTCACAACCGTGGGCGATGCCGCCGACAGGCTGGTCCCGAAGATCCGCGAGCGCATCTCCGCACTCAAAGTCGGACCGTCATTCGACGACGGAGTCGAGATGGGGCCGTTGGTGACCGCAGAGCACCGGGACAAAGTCGCTGGCTACGTGGACGCCGGCGAGAGCGCCGGAGCGTCACTGCTCGAGGACGGACGCTCGTTGTCCGTGCCCGGACACGAAGAGGGCTTTTTCATCGGCCCAACTCTCTTCGACAACGTCAGCACGGAGATGAGCATCTATACCGATGAGATCTTCGGCCCGGTTCTATCGGTCGTCCGGACCGAACACTTCGAAGACGCACTGAAGATGATCAACGACAATCCATACGGCAACGGCACAGCCGTCTTCACCAACGACGGCGGCACCGCCCGTAAGTTCCAGAACGAGATCCAGGTGGGCATGGTGGGGATCAACGTCCCCATTCCCGTTCCGCTGGCCTTCTACAGCTTTGGCGGGTGGAAGAACTCGATCTTCGGGTCACATGCCATCTACGGGCCGGA
>JBBDHT010000063.1:21820-84143 GCA_040880765.1 Acidimicrobiia bacterium
CCGGGCACGAGAGATGTGACCGTGCTCGCATCGCTGTTCGCCACGCTCAACGATATGTTTGATGGCCGGACAATCTGTGGAATCGGCCGCGGGGACTCGGCATTGCGCTACATAGGAAAGAAGCCGAAAACACTGGCCGAGATGGTGGAGGCTTCAAGAATCATCAAAGGGCTCGTGGCCGGCGAAGAGGTGCTCTACGACGAGGAGAAGCTACAGATCCCCTGGGTGGACCCGGGGTGGAAGCTGCCGGTCTGGATGGCGGGATACGGTCCGAAAGCCCTGGCCACGGTGGGCGAGCACGCCGACGGTTTCATCCTCCAGCTTGCCGACCCACAGGTTCTCGAATGGACAGTTGGAGCGGTCCGCGAAGCTGCCAAAGAGGCGGGCCGTGACCCTTCGGAGATCGACATCTGCGTTGTCGCTCCTGCCTATGTTGGGGAGAACATCGACCACCAGCGCGATCAGCTGCGCTGGTTCGGGGGCATGGTCGGCAACCACGTCCACGACCTGGTCAACCGTTACGGCTCCAACTCGAGCGCTGTGCCCCAGGCCCTCACGGACTACATCAAGGCACGCGAGGGGTACGACTACTCCCACCATGGCAAGTCAGGGAACAAGTCGACTGAGTTCGTACCCGATGAGATCGTCGATCGTTTCTGCGTTCTGGGCACGGTTGAGCAGCACGTCGAGAAGCTCAAACTGCTCGAGAGCCTCGGCGTCGACCAATTCGGGATCTACCTCATGCACGACGACAAAGATCGCACACTGGAGCTCTACGGTGAGTCGATAATTCCCGCCGTCAACGCCTGAACCGCCGGCCGGGGAAGCAGGTGATTCGTATTGGTCTTGTCACCCCGAAAGCGTAGCCT
Source organism: Acidimicrobiia bacterium (assembly GCA_040880765.1). Taxonomy (GTDB): domain Bacteria; phylum Actinomycetota; class Acidimicrobiia; order Spongiisociales; family ZC4RG35; genus MA-ANB-1. Next base: position 22,690 of record JBBDHT010000063.1, read on the forward strand.
TGGCGGTCGATGTCAGTCTCCGATCCCTTAGACACCACCGTTTCCGTAAAGAGGCTGGGCGAGGGGTGGAGCCTCATCCGCCGCCAGATCAGGCGCGCACCGAAGGAATTTCTGGTCGGAGGCATTGGAACAGTCATCTACGCGGTGATGACCATCGTGTCCTCCTATGTGCTCGGTTGGATCACCGATGACATCCTGTTGCCGGCCATCGACGCCGGCGAGGTCGCGGTGGCTTCTCTCGTCGGGGCCGCAGGGGCCGTCGTGGGGGTCGCCCTGCTCCGAGGCGCCGGGATAACACTGCGTCGTCTCGGCGCGTATCACGCCCAGTTCAGGCTCCAGTACCGAGACCGCATCGAGGTCACCGATCGCTATCTCCAGTTGCCTGTCGAGTGGCACAGGAAGCACTCGACAGGCCAGCTACTGGCCAACGCCAATGAAGACGTCGAAGCTGCCTCCTTCATCGCCGCTCCCCTGCCAATGGCGTTCGGTGTTGTTGTCATGCTCGTCATCACCGCGGTCCTTCTCGTGCTCACCGATCCGTTTCTCGCCCTCATTGGCTTCTTGGTCGGCCCGGCCCTGTTGGTCGCCAATTACGGCTACCAACGCCGGATGCGCTCTGTCGCAGCCAAAGCACAGAAGATCAGGGCCGAAGTGGCGGACATCGCCCACGAGTCGTTCGATGCCGCATTGGTGGTAAAGACGCTGGGCCGTGAGGATGCCGAGGGGGGCCGGTTCGGCGAGCGATCCGACGCATTACGCGACCGCATGGTGGAAGTAGGCCGTCTCCGTGCGATCTTCGACCCGGTCATCGAGGCGCTGCCCAATATCGCCGTACTCGCCGTACTCGCCGTGGGTGCGATGCGGGTCGATGAGGGAATTCTCTCTCCCGGTGATCTGGTCACCTTCGCATATCTCTTCCGGCTGGTGGCACTGCCGATGCGGGTGTTCGGCTGGCTGCTCGGGGAGTTGCCACGCGCCGTTGTCGGGCTCGACCGTGTCGAAACAGTCCTCGCCGAGAGAGGCGAGGTCGAATACGGGCTCACGTCACCCCCGGACGGCGGCGGTGCGTCAAGCGCGGCCAGTGGGGTCGGCTACCTGTACCCCGATACCGCACACGAAGACCTCTCATCAGGCGGGCCGGTGGCAGCCAAACAATCCGATGACCGCGACCGGAGGGGAGTCGACGAGATCACCCTCAATGTTCGGGCCGGCCGCACCGTAGCTCTGGTCGGACCGACCGGATCAGGCAAGTCGACCATCGCCCATCTTCTCGTCAGGCTCTTTGACCCCGATCGTGGTGTCGTATCGCTCGACGGGCATGGTCTTGTCGATATCGAACGCGGCGCCCTCGCCGAATCGGTCAGCATTGTCTTTCAAGAGACTTTCCTCTTCAACGAGTCGGTGTACGAGAACATCACCCTGGGTGAGCCCTTCTCTCCCGAGGAGGTGTTTGCCGCCGCCAGGCTCGCCCGAGCGCACGATTTCATCCTCGAGCTCGACGACGACTATTCAACGGTCGTTGGGGAGAGGGGCGCCTCCCTGTCGGGCGGCCAGCGGCAACGAATAGCCCTGGCCCGGGCTCTCGTCCGTAAGCCGAGGCTGCTCGTCCTGGACGACGCTACCTCAGCAGTCGACCCGTCGGTGGAGGGTGAGATACTCGCCGGTCTGGCCGAGCTCGATACCACGGTGGTGATCGTCGCGTACAGACGATCCTCGATAGTCATGGCGGATGAGGTCATCTACATCGAAGACGGTCGGGTGGTGGACCGGGGATCTCACGAGAAGCTCTACCAGTCCGTGGCCGGGTACCGGAGCCTTATAGATGCCTACGGCCAACTCGAGGAGCCGGCATGACCACAACTGCGGTCCAGGAGGAGATGGCTGCACGGCGCTCCCAAGGTGCGTTGCGGACTATCAGGCGTGGCTTGAGCCTCTCACCTGAATTACGAAGCGGGCTACCCGGGACAATCGCGATCGCACTGGTCGCCACCGCAGGGCGGGTCATCGTCCCCGTGGTGATCCAGCAGATCATCGACGGCGGACTCAGCGGAGAACGGGTCGACATGACATTTGTCCTCCAGATGACGACGATCGCTGTCATTGCCGTCCTGGTAACCGCAGGTTTCACGGGGTGGATGCACCTGCGTCTCGCCAGGGTCTCCGAGACAGCACTATCGGGGCTTCGGATCAGGGCTTTTCGCCACATCCATGACCTCTCGATGCTGCACCAGGCATCTGAGCAGCGCGGAGTCCTCGTCTCGAGAGTGACGTCGGACGTCGACCAGATCAGCCGCTTCATGCAATGGGGCGGACTGATGCTGCTCACCAACGGGGGCCAGGCGTTCCTGGCTCTCGTCGTCATGCTCGTGCTCTCGGTCCATCTCGGGCTCGTTGTGGTTGTTCTGGTCCCTTTGATTGCCCTGATGATCAAGTGGTTCCAGAGTCGCCTTGAAATCGCCTACCTGACAGTGAGGGAGAAAGTGGGTCGGATGCTGGCTCGTCTCGCCGAGACCGTGGTTGGGGCCCCCGTCATCCGTGCTTACGGAGTGGAGGAACGAACCAGGGTTCAGCTCGAAGAGGCAATCGAGGCCCACCGCTCGTCAGCCGTTCATGCCGGGCGTCTCTCCGCTGCCTTCTCCGGTGCTGCCGAGGTGTCCTCTGCGGTGGTGGTCGCCGCAGTTGTCGTGGCTGGAACCATCCTGGCGGTCAATGGAACCACCACTATCGGAACCGTCGTCGCCTACCTGTTCCTCGTTCAGCTGTTCGTTCAACCGGTTCAAATGCTCGGTGAGGCGGTCAACGAAGCGCAGACCGCGGTTGCCGGTTGGCGTCGCGTCCTCGACATCCTCGACATTGCCCCCGACGTTGCCGATCCCGGCCGTGAGGGTGTGGAGCTTCCCCACCAACCACTGGGGGCCAGTTTTGACCGGGTGGTGTTCCGGTATCCCCGCCCAGGTCAATCCGCATCCGAGGCTCTGGCCGAGCCCGCACTACAGAAGACGAGTGTGACCCTCGTACCGGAGCAGAGTGTTGCCATCGTCGGCGAGACCGGCTCCGGCAAGACCACTTTTGCCAAACTGTTGACCAGGCTGATGGATCCCACGGAGGGCTCGGTGAGCATCGCGGGCACCGACCTTCGCAACGTCCGCTTCGCCTCACTCCGTGACCGGGTGGTGATGGTCCCCCAGGAGGGAACCCTGTTCCGGGGCACGATCGCCGACAACGTGCGTATGGGCCGTCCCGGTGCTACAGAACAAGAGCTGTTGGCAACCTTCGACCGCCTCGGGCTCAGAGACTGGCTCAACGAACTGTCCCAAGGCCTGGCCACCCAGGTCGGCGAGAGAGGAAACGCCCTTTCAGTTGGTGAGCGGCAGTTGGTCACACTGGTTCGAGCATCCATTGCCGATCCCGACCTCCTGGTGCTCGACGAGGCGACATCCGCTGTCGATCCGGCCACCGAGATGAGAATCAGCAGGACTCTCAAAGAGCTGACCTCCGGGCGCACTGTGGTGACCATCGCACACAGGATCTCGACCGCAGAGAGCTCCGACCGCGTTCTGGTCTTTGACGGTGGCCGGATCGTTCAGGACGGTACCCACGCTCAGCTGGTCGCTGAAGGTGGAGTGTACGGCAGGCTCAACGAGTCCTGGCAGCGCGGAACCACCCCAGCCACGTGAAGGCAGGCTGACTACCAATGAGACGGGAACTGCTAGCGGTCGTCGCGCTGGTAGCGGGCTGCACGACGCCGCAGCCGGCAGACACACCCGAAGCGGCGACGACAACGGTTGAGTTGGTGACCACCACCACCTCATCTGGGGCCGTCTCCACCTCCGCGACGGCCGCCACTACCACGACATCGACGGCTACCACCGCGGCGGAGGCATACCCGGGGGAATCAAGAGGTGCGTGTCGCCCGGACCCCTTCACCGGAAATGTCAGAGCAGACCTGGCTCAACGCTTTTCGGGTCGCGACATCACCGCCCACGTTTACGACCTCCGCACCGGCTGTGAGTATTCACTGAACCCCGACAACCGCCAGAGAACAGCATCGGTATTCAAGGTACTGGTCATGGCGGGAACGCTTCTAGAAGCCCAGAACGACGGTCGGGACCCGACCGACTCCGAAATGACCCGACTCGTCCCGATGATCACCGAGTCTGCGAACTGGCCGGTTCGCTCATTGTGGAGGTCGTTTGGCGGGACTCCGTGGTTCCGGGAGATGGGAGAAGTGTTTGGCCTGACAGAGACCACTATCACCGCCGATGCCGGCACCGCATGGGGTGCCACCAGGACGTCTTCTTCTGACCAGGTTGAGCTTCTCCGGCAGGTGCTCCTCGGAGAGGGCAGACTGCTCGACGAGGACTCCCGGATGGCGGCTCTGGTCCTGATGACCAGCGTGGTAGATGAACAGAGCTGGGGAGTCACCGCCGGCGTCCCTCGATCGTGGACTGTCGCCCAGAAAAACGGGTTCGCGGGGCGGATCATCAACTCGGTTGGATGGGTCGATCCTCCCGGCGCCGAAGAAGGCTACGTCGTGGCGATCCTCACCTACGGCTGGCCAAACCACCCGACCGGAATTGCCGCTGTTGAACATATCAATGTCCTGGTCGCTGAATCGATGATCGACACCTTTCCCGGCGCCGAGTAGCTCCTGGACCAGACAACGGCGGTACCGTGGGGTCCGATGGAATCTGCATTGACGAAAGAAGAGATCGCTGCGGACTGGTTGCCCCGCTACACCGGCATGCCGGTTTCCGAATTCGGCGATTACATCTTGCTTACCAACTTCAAGAGTTACGTGGACGGATTCGCCCGGCGTTTCGACTGTGAAGTCACGGGGCAGGGACGGCCGATGCAGGCTGCCAGCAACGGCGAAGGCCTCACAATCGTCAACTTCGGGATCGGTACAGCGAACGCGGCGACGATCATGGATCTCCTGGTGGCGCGGCAACCGGAAGGTGTCCTGTTCCTCGGCAAGTGCGGCGGTCTGAAGCAATCGACCGAGATCGGACACTTCATACTCCCAATCGCTGCAATTCGCGGGGAAGGAACCTCGGATGACTATTACCCTCCGGAGGTGCCGGCACTCCCTTCGTTCAAGCTGCACAAATTCGTCTCGGAAAAGATCGTCGAGCGCGACCTCGACTACCGGACCGGCGTTGTCTATACCGCGAACCGTCGGCTCTGGGAGCACGACCTGGACTTCCTCGAGCGGCTCCGTCGACTCACGGCGATTGCAATCGATATGGAGACAGCGACCATCTTCATCGTCGGTCACCACAATCAAATCTCCCGTGGCGCCCTGCTTCTCGTCTCTGACGTCCCGACCACACCGGAGGGGGTAAAGACCGAAGAGAGCGATCTCCGGGTCACTGCCGATTGGTCCGAGATCCACCTCGACATCGGCATCTCCGCGATGAGCGATATCTCGAGTGAGGGCGAAGCGATCAAACACTTCACTTTCTAAAGCCTCTGAAGCCTCCGATCGAAATCAACTACGCTCGGTGTCATGTGGATACGAAGTGATGATTTTGCAGACGGTGGGTCAATTCCCGGAGACAATGCCTTCAATGTGATCGACCCCGACGACCATGCGAGATTCGGAGGGAATGTGAACCCTCACCTGGAGTGGGGTGATGTCCCGGACGGTGTGCGTTCCTTTGCTCTGCTGGTGATCGATGTCGATGTGCCGACCTCGCCCGATGATGTCAACAAGGAAGGGCGCGAGGTGCCCGAGGACCTTCCTCGAACCGACTTCACCCATTGGGCGCTGATCGACCTCGATCCCGGCTCCCGATCTCTGGCAAGAGGCGCCTACTCCGAGGGGGTCACCAAGGGAGGGAAACCCGGCCTCTCCGATGGCCCGCGGGAGGGTGTGAACGATTACACCAGTTGGTTCGCCGGCGATCCAGACTTGGGAGGCACCTACAAGGGATACGATGGGCCCTGCCCGCCCTGGAACGACTCCCTGATCCACCATTACGTCTTCACCCTCTACGCCCTCGACGTTCCCACCCTCGAGTTGACCGGGGATTTCACTGCGTCCGACGTCGAAGATGCCATGGAAGGCCATATCCTCGACTCCGCCGAGATCACCGGCACCTACACGTTGAATCCGAGGCTCGCCAGCTGAATCATGTCAGGCCGGGGTCCTCGCAGACACTTCCGCTGATTCCCCGATTTGGCGTGAAGGCTCGCGTCGCTGCGACAAAACCGCTGCCGGGGTCATCCGTCTCCAGATATGCCGAAATCGCGTCAGCGATTGCCTCTGCGGCAACAGCCACATACTCATCGGTGGTGAACAACTCAGCTTCGGGGCGGTTGGATATGTAACCGAGTTCGGCGAGAACAGACACAGTCTCGGGGTTGCGCAGCATACCGTAGGCATCGGTACCCCTGGTGTTGAGAACTTCGAGCACTCCCGCATCGGGCGCGCTGGACCAAACGATCTTGAAAGCACTCAATGCTTCGATCAGATACTCATAGACCAGGCCCCCGAGACGGCGTGAGTCATCAGATGTGCTCTGGACGAAGACTTCCGCTCCTGGCTCGGTGCCCAGGTTGGCGGTCGGCGCATTGTGATGGATCGAAACCATCAATTTCGCCCCGGCCTGGTCGGCCAACGCAGCGCGAGCTCCGAGCGTGCTCGAGTAGTTCGCTGTTCTGGTGAGAACCGAGTTGATGCCCCGGTCAGTGAGTATCTGCTGCACCACCCGGGATACCCTCAGATTGATCTGCTCCTCGGTAAGCCCGTTGCCACCGACCGCCCCCGGATCGGGAGAGCCCCCGTGGCCCGGGTCGATGACGACTTCTATGTCGCTCACCGGAGTTCCATCGCTGATCGTCGTCTCGACCCCGCACGGTGTCCTGATAAGGAATCTGTCGCCTTCCTGGTCGAGTAACGCAACCACCACCCCGGATGGAGTGATCAGCACACCGGCCGAGGCCGGTAATGTGTTCGGCGGGGAGGTTGTCAAGGGGGCGTCGGTTGTTGTCGTTGTCGTGGTGGAAGCCGCGGCCGATGGAGTGCTGATTTCCGACCCGAAATCCCTCGAGATGGGCGGTGTGGTCGCGGCCAGCGAACAAGCGGAGAGAGTGATAACAGCGACACCCACGGTGAGCCATCGACGTATGGACCTCGCTCTTCTTGCCGGATTAGACAGCTGCTCGTGAGGTTTGGAACGCACGAACCGACGTTAATGTCTCTTTGATGTTTGGTCCGCTCAATGGAGTTCGCACCGCCCTGGTCGTAGCCGCAGCCGTCGCTGCCATCGCTTCCTTCGTCGTGGGGGCCCCGGTTGCAGGTGCGGTGCTCCTGGCTGCAGTGCTGGTGCACGGGCTGGGTTGGCTCTACCTCTACGGCCAACGGGAGAAGCTCTAGGAGCCTGGTCAGCCACCGATGGCCGATGTCAACCTCGCGGCCACCTGACGGGCCGCATCCTCGGCTGATCGAAGCAATCTGTCCCGGTCGGCATGGATCGACTCACGAGCCCCCGCCTCCTCTCTTAGGTCGATGTAGATCTTGAGTTTTGGCTCGGTGCCGCTGGGCCGGACAAGCACGCGGCCCGATTCTCCTAGTTCGATTTCGACCAGGTGCTGCTCGCCCAACCACGCTGGCCTGGAATCGGCTCCATGCCGGTAGTCGATAACTGACGAGACGGGGTGCCCGTTCACCTCTGCCGGTGGGTTGGCAGCTATGTAGTCAACCGCGGCAAGGATTTCTGCCTGGCCCTCTTCTCCCGGCCGGAGGATCGATTGCTGGCTGCTCACCCAGATTCCATGCTCCAGCCATAGATCGGCCAGTGTGTCGAGCAGGGTGCGACCGGACTCCGCCTCGAGCGCTGCGATGTCGGCAAGCGCCAGCGCTGCCGAGATCCCGTCTTTGTCCCGCACGGTTCGCCCGACTGTGTATCCGAGCGCTTCCTCGTAGCCGAAAGCGAAGATACCCTTCCCGTCTGCCTCTGCGGCCAGGGCCGCGTTGGCGATCCATTTGAACCCGGTGAGCGTTGTCAGATGAAACGCTCTCGCGGCGCCGGCCATCTGCGCCAGCATGGGACTCGACACAACAGAACAAGCGGTGATCGGGGTGTCGCTACCGCGCCAGTTCTCGAGCACATACGACCCCAGTATCACGCCAAGCTCATTCCCGGTGAATAGCCGCCAACCGGAGTCAGTCGGGATCGCTGCCGCGAGGCGGTCGCCGTCCGGATCATTGCCGATGACAAGATCGGCACCGGACGCGTCGCCAGCAGCCAGAGCCAGGTCGAGTGCTCCGGGCTCCTCCGGGTTGGGAAAGTCGACGGTCGGAAACGATCCGTCCGGATCGAATTGCTCCGCAACCGGTGTCAGCTGCTGATGGGAGGTTCTCCCGAAGATGTTCATCAGTGTGCGGCCGCCCACCCCGTGGAGCGGCGTGTACACGATCTTCACGGTGGTGGCGGGCTTGTGTGGTCGGCTATCGTCCACTTCCCTCCAGTAATCGTCGACGATCGAATCCGAAATCGGCTCGATCAGGTGGTGGGATTCGGTGAAAGCGGCTTCCAGTCGCGACACTTCGTCCGCGGCTCCCACCCTGCCGATGGCCGCTGAGATCGCGGTGTCGGTGGGAGGGATGATTTGGGCCGCATTCGAGTCGTACACCTTGTAACCGTTGTCGGCTGGTGGGTTGTGACTGGCGGTGACGACAATCGCCGCTGTCGCGGAGAGGTGCTTTGCCGCAAAGGCGACAAGTGGCGTGGGGGCGTAATCAGGGAAGTACCGGACGGGGATTCCGGCGGCGGCGAGGACTCCGGCTGCATCCTCGGCGAACTGACGGCTGGTCGGGCGGGCGTCGAATCCGAGCACGACGGCACCCGGTGAGGCCCCTTCCCTCTCGAGGAGGAAATCGGCAAGGCCGCGTGTGGTTCGGATCACCACGGCGCGATTCATCCTGCTCGGACCCGGTCCCACCGCGCCCCGGATTCCCGCCGTCCCGAACTCGAGCGGAGAGCCCATGACCTGACTCAGGGATCCTTCATCACCCGATTCGATCAGAGCCCGGAGCTCGGCGGCGGTCTCCGGATCGGGGTCATGGTCTGCCCACTCCCCCGCCCTTTCGAGAAGGTCGCTCATCGTGGTGCCTTGCTGATCCAGTTCCAGGAGTCGGCACACATGTCTCTTAGGTCGTAGCTGGCTGACCACCCCAGCTGGGCATAGGCTTTCTGCACGTCTGCCCAGCTCGAGGCGACATCTCCCGGGCGGCGTTCCACGATCTCATACGGGATGGTTTTCCCACAGGCTTGTTCGTACTCCTTGATGACCTCGAGAACGCTGTGCCCCCGGCCGGTGCCGAGGTTGTAGGTATGCACACCTGGTTTCCCGGTGTGGACGTCTAGGGCGCGAATGTGGCCGACGGCGAGGTCGACGACATGGACATAATCACGGACTCCGGTACCGTCAGGGGTCGGATAGTCGCCTCCGTAGACGTTGACACGTCCGAGCTCGCCGGCGGCAACCAGGGCCACGAAGGGCATCAGGTTGTTCGGCACCCCTCTCGGGTCCTCGCCGATCATCCCGGTTTGATGGGCTCCGACAGGGTTGAAGTACCGAAGGAGGCTGATGCTCCACTCCGGATTACTGAGGTAGAGGTCATTCAGTACCTGTTCCATCATGATCTTGGTCCACCCGTACGGGTTCGTGGCCCGGCCCACGGGCATCGATTCCACCAGAGGAAGCGATTCGGGGTCTCCGTAGACGGTCGCTGACGAACTGAACACCATGTTCGTGACTCCGGCGGTCTCGAGGGCAGTGAGGAGGGCAATCGTGCCGCCGACATTGTTGTCGTAGTAGGCCAAAGGCTCCGAGACGGATTCTCCGACCGCCTTCAAGGCTGCAAAATGAATGCAGGCATCGATGTCCGAGCCCGCTATCTCGACCATGGCTTCGACATCGCGGACATCGTGGCGGTGGAACTCGGGGATGGTGCCTGTGATCTCGCCGATGCGCCCGACCACAGACTCGTCGGAATTGGCGAGATTGTCGACTACGACCGGCTCATGGCCGGCTTTGATCAACTCCACAACAGTATGGCTGCCGATGAAGCCGGTGCCCCCGGTTACAAGTACTCGCATTCTGTGCAGGTTAGAAGGGGACGCGGGTCAACCGGCCGGAAGGGTAAGGATAAACTGGGATCGTCCGCCGTCGTGGTTGTAGCTGATCGATCCACCCATCAACTCCGAGAGGCGTCTCGAGATCCATAGGCCCAATCCGACCGACTGGCTGTGCTGCGGATTGCCAACAAACGGCTCGAAGATGTACTCGAGTGTTGCCTCGTCTATAGGGTCCCCCGAGTCGCAAACGGCGACCCTGACCTCGTCTCGGTGCTGGGTGATCTCAATGGATGCCTCCGAACCTCCGTACCGGACTGCATTCGTGAGCAGATTCCTGACGATCTGGCGTGTGCGTAGCGGATCAGCGTTGACAACCGTGCCTTCACCGCCGACAATTGTGAACTTGCTGTCGACAGTGTCGGCTACCCGTCGGATCTCGTCGAGCAGGTTGAACGAATCAATCGAAAACTTCACATCCGCGAAGTCTGCCCGGTGTGCCACGAGCAGGTCTTCGATCAGCCAGGACGCCTCTTCGGCTTCGCGGGACACAAGGGAAATCATCTCTTTCCGCTCGTCCTCCGCAAAGCTGGAGTAGGAATTCTGCATTTCGGCGCTCAAACCGAAGATCGCCGTTATCGGGGTGCGCAATTCGTGCGATACCGTTGCGAGGAACTGGTCGCGGGATCTCTCGAGGCGGATGCGATCGGTCACGTCGATGAGGCAACCCTCGAAGTGACGGGTCTCACCGTTGTCGGCGTACACGGCGCGGGCCGTGTCCCTGACCCATACGATTTGTCCGTCGGGACGCCTCAACTCGACATCGAAGTCGTGAACGGTCCCCTGCTCTCGAATCTTGTCCAGCCAGATCTGGCGAGCTGCAGGGTCAGTGTAGAAGCCCACCACGGACCCTGTACTTGTCCTGAGCGCTTCCATTGAGCCAAAACCCAGAATCTGTGCCAGGGCAAGGTTCCCCGCCAGGAGTGCGCCATCAGGATCGCTTCTGTACAGGGGCACGGGTAAGTTCTCGAAGAATTCGCTTAATTCGCGAACGCGCGACATTTCCCTTTCCCATCGGTGCCAGCCAGCCCGCGAAGCATAGGTCGGCGGACCTTACTTCGCTTCCACCACTCTGGCAGCTTTAGAGTCGAGATGTACCAGCCTGCCGGTGTCTCCGGGGAGATCTCCCACGATCACAGGAATTCTCGTCCCATACAGAGAATTTGCCACGAAGACCCCGGTAACGACTATCTCATCGGCCTCGCCGAGAATGAATCCGGCAGGTCCGACTCCGTTGCGGATGGTCTCAGCGATCACACTCGCCGAAGAGCTGCTTCCCCGCCCATGCGGCATGAACAGTATCTTGCCGGTCACCGACTCCCCCACCGCTGGGTGAGATCGGTCGATTATCCGCCCGGTCGTGGCATCCACGCCGCCCCAGAAAGACAATGGTTCAGAAAGAATCATCAGATCTCCCCGAGCTTCTCCTTCAACCAATGCAGTGGTCATAGGCGAAAGGGGTCGTCCAATTCGGCCCGGCCCGAAACGGCTGAGGTGACACACTCAGCGAGGCTGCCGAAAGCAACCTCGACGCCGAGGTTGCCCGGCGCGTAATAGGCCCACTTCGCGGAGTTGGTCATCACCGCCCCGGAAACGTCCCCGATGATCGGAGTTATATATGTGCATGTATCGGTGACAACGGTGGCGCCGAAGGCGGCCAGCACATCGACAACGCTCGGCCCGACCTCGCTGTACACCGCCCGGGAAGTGTTTACGTAAAAGGGGACTGCCGAGAGCTTCCCGGCGACCAGCGTCGCCAGGTTTCTCATTTCGCTCACCGACATGTGTGGAGTGCCTACCGAGACCGCTCCCAGAGCTCCCCGTGTGTACCCCAGAGACTCCCTGATCCTCACCAGGTCTTCGCCCGGCACCTTCCACACGGGGACCGCATTGCCCTGAGTGGCGATACTCAAAGTTGCCGCCTCGGGAGTCAGCCCGACGGCGTGGAACATCGCCGTGGCCCCCGAAGAGGCGGCTGCGGCGCCAAGAGCTTTCATATCGTCCTCCCCGACCTCGCAGTCGAAGCCGACGATGGCCGGAATGCCGGTCCCACACTTCGCCCCGATCCAATGGCCCAGCAACGGGTAGAAGAGCTCATGGGCGAGCCAGCTTCGGTCGAGATCGAGCTGGATGACGACAGTTGCCGCACGACCTGCGTCCGTGTGCAGGCCCGAGAACGGAGCGCGGCCGGTGACAGCACACGCAAGGTCGGCGAAATCTCCGTAGCGGTTGGTTCTCGCTCCGAGAACAGAGTTGGCGAACACTATGGCGTTGGACTCACCCCAGGCGATTTGCTCACCCACTCCGGGCCGGGTCGGCAGCTGATAGGGAGCACAGGTCCAGGTGGGCTGACAGCCGAGCTCAACGTGTAGATCCATGAGGCGTCTCGCCGCATCTGCGGTCTCGTCGCTCCCCTGGTACAGCTCGGGATGAAGCAGATCTAGTGAAGAGACATTGAGAGTCGTCGGAATCGCCACCTGAGCTCCACCGGAGACAAGATGCTGGACGAAATCGACACCTGATTCACCGTGGTAGAGGCACCCGTCGATATGCGCCCCAGAAATGTCGATCAGCTCCGGGGCCCCGGAAACCTCGGCGAGTTTGAGTACCAGTCCCATCGCAAAGGCAACCCCCTCGCCGTGGTCCCCGTCCAACATGGAACGGTCTTTCGAGGAGAGCTTCACCATGGCGTTGGATCCCGCATCCTCGGGCTCAAGCCTCGAGCGGGAGCTCCATCTGCGGGTCGGGCCGGTGGTACCTCTCCAATCCGTTCCACATCAGATGGTCCATGAAAACCCAGGATCGGCGATGGTAAGCGCTCGGCCCCCATGCCTGGAGTGCAGCCTTGTGAATGGGGCAGGGGTATCCCTTGTTGGCCTCAAAGTTGTAGCCCGGGTATTCGTTAGCCACTGAACGCATGATGCGATCTCTGCTCACCTTGGCGAGTATCGACGCTGCGGCGATGGATAGAGACGTCGCATCCCCACGGACAATCGTCCGCGCCCCGCCGATGAAGTCCCACTTCCCATCGAGAAGGACCCGGTCAGGGGGATTCTGCAACGCGGCGATCGCCCTTCGTCCGGCAAGACGCTGCGCCTCCGACATCCCCAGCCGGTCGCATTCCCGTGGGGTGGCATGCCCGACAGCCCAGTCCTCGACCCATTCGGCAATTCTCTCGAAAAGCGCCTCCCGTTCAATCTCGGTAAGCAACTTCGAGTCCCGAATCTTGTAGACCCGGCGGTCAGTGGGCACCACCGCTGCTCCGACGGTGAGCGGACCGGCCCACGATCCGCGGCCAACCTCGTCGACGCCGACCACCACCGCAGCGCCAAGATCCCATAGTGCCCGCTCCTCGGCCAGACCGGGTGCGTTCCGCTTTAGGGAAGGTCGCAGCCTGGGAGCGGGGTGAATCGTCATTGCTGACAGAGTAGGCATGATTCGGTCATTCGATGTGTCAGTTCAACTCCGGATTGTCCGGATAACTTGCCAGAATTGCCAACCGCCCGGGCTGGCGGCGGAGGATCCGGAACCATTGCTCACGGGGGTCGTCGAAGGGGTCGTCAGGAGCAGCGTCCACCACATGCCAGGATCCTTCCTCCAACTCGGCATCAAGCTGTCCGGGTGCCCAACCCGAGTACCCGGAGTAGACCCGCACCGAAGTCAGGTTTGAGTCTGGTTCGGCCTCGAGGTCGACCATCCTCAGCCCCGGCAAGACAGGCTCGTCTCCGGGTCGTAGCGGGGCGAGGGCCAGGCCAACAGCCGGCTCGACGGGCCCACCAAAGTGAATCTTCCCGGTGCCCGCAGCAAGCCTTCCCCAACCCGGGAGATGCGCTTCAACCATCTCATCCGACTCGCGGTTGAGGATCAACCCGAATGCGCCGTCGTCATTGTCCTCGAGGAGGAGGATCACCGCTCTCCAGAACACCGGTTCGAGAAGCATCGGAGACGCCACCAGCAGCTTTCCCCGGTTACTCATGCCCCCGCTCACACTCTGGAGTGCCTTGTTACCGTATGAGGATGCTCCTGCCTTATGTGCTTCTTCACGATCATCTCGATGGTGGCGTCAAACCCCGAACGGTAATTGATCTGGCGAGATGCGCTACGTGACGATCGGTTGGAATCGGAGTAGTGGGGAGAAAGAATGCGCCAGGCTTTGGGGCCGCAGGCGTGGAATTGGAGAGTATCTGGAGTGACGATGCGCGGACTGGTTAAGTACCCCGACGAAAATGGGCTGAGGCTTTCGGAGCTCCCGGTGCCTGAGCCCGGTCCCGACGATGTGCTGATAAAGGTGCACGCCACCGGAATCTGCGGAACTGACCTGCATATATTCGACTGGGACCACTGGGCGAGCGAGAACATTCCTGCGCCGATGACCGTCGGTCACGAGTTCTCGGGAACTATTGAATCAGTGGGCTCCTCTGTATCAGGATTCGAGATCGGCGAGCTGGTCGGAGCTGAGGGCCATGTGGTGTGCAACAAATGTCGCAACTGCCTTGCCGGTCGCCGGCATCTCTGTAACGACACCCGAGGAATCGGGGTCAACATCCCTGGCGCCTTCGCCGACTACATCGCCGTGCCGAAGTCGAACGTCTGGCGCCACACCGACGGTATCGACCCCGAAATCGCTGCCATTTTCGATCCGTTCGGCAACGCTGTCCACACGGCTCTGAAGTTCCCGGTCCTGGGCGAGGATGTGCTGATCACAGGCGCGGGGCCGATTGGTGTCATGGCAGCCGCCGTCGTGACTCATGCCGGCGCGCGCAACACCGTTGTCACGGACATCAACCCATACCGTCTCGAGATTGCAAGGGCGATGGGTGCGACGCGCACGGTCGATCGGAGGAGCCAGGAACTGGATGAAGTCCAACGAGAACTCGGCATGTTCGAGGGATTCGATGTCGCGTTGGAGATGTCAGGAAGCCCCGCAGCATATGCCGACATCCTGGACAACACGATCCACGGAGCAAATGTTGCGCTGCTCGGGATACCCGCGGAGTCCTTCCCCATCGACTGGAGCGTTGTCATCTTCAACATGCTCAACCTCAAGGGAATCTACGGCCGTCAGATGTTCGACACGTGGTACAAGATGAACATTCTCATCGAGTCAGGCCTCGATCTCTCTCCCGTCATCACCCATCGTTTTGATGTCGACGACTACGACGAGGCATTCCGGGTCGCCGGTTCCGATGAGTCGGGCAAGGTGCTCATCCTCTGGAACTGAGCGTCCAGCGGTAACCCGTTCCTAAGGTTCTACGTATCAAATCTGATAGCTGGGCTATCGAGAATGGCCCTTTCTGAACGCCCCAGGTCTCATATGTGAGACGCTACGCCTTAGGAACGCGATGTAAGCCTCGTGCTTGTCCGCGAATCAGAGGCGGTCCTGGAGCCATGCGACGATCTCCGCGAGCACTTCCGGCCCTTCCGGCTCGTTGAACATCTCATGGCGCAGTTTCGGGTAGAGACGTCGCTCGACACCGGGAAGCTCGCCCAGTGGTACCGAAGAAGCGGGCGGCACAATGCGGTCCGAGCCGCCATGGATGACCAGAGTGGGGACGCTCAGGTTCTCCAGAGCTTGACTGACCCCGTCCTGTGCCTTGAACATCTCGTTTCCCAGACGCGTTGTCGTGCTTGTGCTGACCAGTGGGTCGGCGAAATAGAGCTCGGCGACCTCCGGATCGCGGCTGAGGCGATCGCCATCGAGGTTGTTCGGGACCGCCAGAGTCGGTACTAGACGGGCAAGCGGCCCGGCGAGCATCCGCTGCCATGCGGCTCCAGCGGCGATTGCCGGCGCGCTCAAGATGGCCAGAACCGGTTGAGGGCGCTCCGAGAGGAGGTAACCGAGGGCGATGAGACCACCCATCGAGTGGCCGAGCAGGACCACGGGGGTTTGCGCATCGGCCTTCATCGTGTCGATGTGGCTCTGGATCTGGTCGAAATAGTCGGACCAATTCTCGATATCGGCTCGCCTGCCACCACTCTCGCCAAAACCAAACAGGTCAGGGCATTGGACCTCGAAGCCCGCTTCGGCAAGGAACTCCCCTACCTGCTCGTACCGTCCGCTGTACTCGGCGATCCCGTGCACGAGGAGCACTGCGGCCACGGGATCGGCGCCGGGTTTCCAGGAACGGATGACCTGATGGCCATACTTGTGGTGATCCTCGGTTCTTGTCTTGCCCTCGCCGGTGTGTCTCATGACTTGTGGAACGGTGGTTTTCGGATCGTTCCCTCCACCCAGCGATCCCGAATTCTCACGTCGACAGCGTCCCCTTCGTTTACCGGCGGGCTCATGTAGGCCATCCCGATCCCGATTCCGAGGGTCGGGCTCATATTGCCCGACGTGACCGTACCGGTGCTATCGCCACTCCGTACCTCGTGGCCGTGGCGGGGGATCCCGCGGCCTTCGAGAACGAACCCACAGAGGCGGTTTTCCACTCCACCCTCGCGTTGTGCCTCCAGGGCGGCTTTGCCTACGAAATCGTGATCGAAATCGACCGCAAATCCGAGGTCGGCCTCCAGAGGCGTTGTTGTCTCGTCGAGGTCCTGTCCCCAGAGCGGAAGCCCCGCCTCGAGCCGCAAGGTATCCCTCGCGCCGAGCCCACAGGGCCGGACTCCCTGCCGGACCATGGCGTTTGCCGCCTCCCGGGCAGTATCCGGATCTGTGACGAACTCGGCTCCTGTCTCCCCGGTGTATCCGGTGCCGGCCATCCACATCGGGCCACCTCCCCATTGAAAGTGATTCGTCCGGAAACGCCGGACTTGCTGTCCCAACACTTCTTGGATCGTATCGGGCGCCTCCGGGCCCTGCACGGCGATCATCGCAGTCGTCATCTGAAGATCGGTGGCTTCGACGTCATCCCTGGTAGCGAAGGCTGCCATCACTCTTTCCTGGTTGGCGGCGTTGGGCATTATCCAGTATTCACCGTCACCGAGCCACCAGACGATGAGGTCGTCGAGGATTCCGCCATCTTCGTTGAGCATCATCGTGTACTGGGCACGTCCGGGGGCAATTTTGTCGAGGTTGTTGCAGAGCAAAGCAGAGAGCGCCTCCGCGGCGCCAGACCCCGTGAGGGCGAACCTGCCCAGGTGCGAGACATCGAAGAAACCGACCGAGTCGCGCACTGCCTTGTGCTCGGCAAGCACCGAGTCGTATTGGACAGGCATGTCCCAGCCACCGAAGTCGACCAACCGACCGCCATGTTCTACGTTGAAGTCGTGCAGCGGAGACCGATTCATCCGGTCAGGCGTTCCCCGCGGTCCTCGAGTCGCACGATGCTGGGCCGTCCCGGAATTCGCGTCGGGGCCGTCACATCTTCGAGGCTCTCCGGTTCCTCCAAACCGTACTTCACGACGAGGTGGAGGTAGTCCCGCTGATAGAAGACCTTGCAGTTGACTCCCGGGTAGAGCTCGGCAATCCTGCGCACTTTCTTGTTCTTCTTGGTGACGAGCTTTTGGTTCATCGTGGTGATCTCGATGTACATCCCGTCTTCGGGGAGGTAGAAGTCCGGTGTGAAGAACTGGGTCGGCTCGCCTTCTCTATTCCAGGCGATGGGGAAAGACCTGGGCTCGTACTCCCAGGACACCCCATAGAAGTCGAGGAGGAGTGCGAATTGCCGCTCACTGTTGTGAGCGAAGGGAACTTCGTGAGCGGTCATCGACTCGGAGTTCAGGGTGCGCCTACCTCGATGACTCCGGCATATTCCTGTTGGTCGGGATAAAGCTGGTGGATGTCGCCCTGCACCTCGGTCTCGACGGGGCCGATGGCGATTCCGAAGACACCCTGTCCCCTTCTGAACACATCGACGACCTCTTCTTCTGAGTGTGCTGCGTAGATGGTCTGACCGTCGCTCAAGAGAGTCACGTCGGCAAGGGGCCGGTCCGATTCCATTTGCTGTCGGAGGATCTCAACGGCCTGTCGAATCTTCTTCAGGCTCATCCCCGCATCGAGGAGTCGTTTGATCACTTTGAGCTGGACCACATCGGAGAAGGAATACAATCGCTGTGATCCAGAGCCCGTGGCCTGCTGCAGGGACGGAGTTATCAGCTCGGTCCGCGCCCAGTAGTCAAGCTGGCGATATGTGATCCCCACCAGGTTGCAAACCTGGGGCGCGCGATACCCGAACTCCCGCTCTTCCGACATAAGACTCCTCCGGCTTACAAGTGCGTAATTTCGCCGTTGTGAGAGAGCATACCGTTTCGGTGCCCCGGGTCAACGCTTTCCTGTGGAAAACTCAGTCGTGAGAATGGCCGGGCTCGTCGCCGAGGAAATCTTCCACCGTCACTTCCTCGAGAAGCTCTCTGAACCGGCTGACCTCGGTCTCCTCATCGTCTTCCTCGAACTCCACGCCTGCATCGTCCATCACCGAGCCCATCGCGAACACCGGGGTACCGGTGCGCGCAGCAAGGGCGATGGCATCCGATGGCCGGGACGAGATGTGAACTTCACGCCCGCCGGCATCGAGTTGGAGGTCGGCGAAATAGACAGAGTCCCGCATCTCGGTGATGGTCACCCTCGTCGCCAGGGCACCCACTGCGTCGAGAATGGAGCGGAGAAGGTCATGGGTGAGTGGCCTTGGAGGAACCACACCTTCCAGAGCCGTCGCAATCGCAGTGGCCTCGTTACCACCGATCCAGATCGGGAGGTACCTGGCACCTCCGGACTCTTTGAGCAGCACGATTGGCTGATTCGAGGGAAGCTCGACACGAACTCCCACAATTTCCATTTCGATCAGGTCGCGCTCTTCAACCATGTCATGAGGTTATCACTGCCCCGCACTCACCCGGCACGCTCAGCGACCTCGAAGAGCTCCCGGGCGAGAATGAAGCGGTCGGCGACAAACGCCTCGATGTCCATGATTGCCCACACCGAAGGGAGGTTCCGATACAGACCCTCCCAATCGAGGCCATATCCCACCAGGAACTCATCTCCAACCTCGAAGCCCCTGTACTCGATGGGCACATCGGAGACCCTGCGCCTGGCCTTGTCCAGCAAACCGACGGTTGCCACCGACCGTGCCCCCCGATCCAGCATCATCTGTCGGAGAACCTTGAGGGTGAGACCGGTATCGATGATGTCTTCGACGATGATCACATCCCTGTCGAAGAGCGGTCCGGATGTGTCCATCGAGACCGAGATCCGCCCGCTTTCCCCGAAACGATTCAAGGCGAGAAAGTCGATCTCGCCGGGCAAAGACACACTTCGGATCAGATCGGCGGAGAACAGCACCGACCCGGTGAGCACTGACACAAAGACCGGGTCGCGGGCTTCGTAGTCATCAGAAATCGCTGCACCGAGCTCAGAGACCCGCGAGTGGACCTCGTCGCGGCTGATGACCTCCGATGCAAAGTTGAAACTGCGCATCACGACCCGGTGCCACTGAACCAGTAGGTCAGCGACTCCCAGAGCGACTGCGGGCCTGCGCTGGGTCGGATCACAGTTTCCACGACCGGAAGGACCTCAGGCGTGTCCGATCCACCGATCAGCGCCGGGGGATCGAGAAACACGCCTTGCGAAGCAAGGTGGAGGTAGGCCTCGGCGTCGCGGGATGCGGTCAACGGAGCCGGATCGGTGCGGGGCCATCTCGAGGCATAGGGTTGGCCGCTGCTCAGCATCCCGTAATAGGGCATCTCTGAGAAGGCATAGTCGAGCAGCAGCCTGGCATCGGCGAAGTGGGCTCTCGGTCCGTCAGAACCCAGGACCACCACGATGACCCGCCGGCCGTCGCGTTCGGCTGCGGCGACGAAGGTGAGCAGCGCCTGGTTGGTGAACCCGGTCTTTACCCCGATCATTCCCGGGTAATCGGCAAGCATCAGATTCGTCGTTTCCGCGATTCGTGGATTTCCCTCCGGGTCGGGAGGAAACACGAACGATTGCAGTCGCGTCGCCTCGGCGAACTCAGGGTGCTGCATCGCCTCTCTGGTCAGGGTCAGCAGATCGTTTGCCGTGGTGTAGTGGTTTGGCGCGTCGAGGCCATGGGGGTTTTCGAAACTCGTGCGTGTGAGGCCAAGGGAATCCGTCCGCTGGTTCATCAGCTCGACGAATCCCTCTAACGACCCGGCGATATGTTCGGCAAGCGCAGTTGCTGCATCATTGGCCGAATGAACCATCAACGCCATGAACAGGTTCTCGACACTGACGGTCTCCCCCGCGACCAGGTCGATCTCCTTCTCCCCCGTGGCGGCAGCTGTGGCCGAGATCGTCACCTGTTCGGAGAAGTCGGCGTGCTCCAAAACCAGCAGCCCGGTCATGATCTTGGTGACCGATGCCATTGCCCGCTCCTGATCGGCAGAGCGTGAGGCGATAGTGGCACCGGCCCCGTCGTCGTAGAGCACCCAGCTCGGGGCCGTGGGCAACGGTGCGTCCGGCACCGGCCATGGCTCGGCGACCTGCACCGGGTAGGTGAGGGGGGCAGCATGCGCGGCCGGCGCGTGCAACCCCGAGATCACCAGCATGGCGATCGTCAGCCGGGTCAGAGCCTTCATGGCGATAGGTATCGCCTGAGCTCCCCGTTGAGCATGGCCCGGTGCATCGCCTGCACCGAGTCGTTCGAGGCAGTCAGGACATCGCGTGCCCGCTCCTGGGCTTCGGCGTTGTTGGCACGGGCCAGAGGGTCGATCAGACGGCGGAGCAACTCGCTCTCGCGCTCGACCGCCAGTTTCACGGCGCGCAAGTGCCGGGGCTCCAAACCGAGATCCATGAGCCTGCGGGCTTCGGACCCGATCACACCCGACTCGGGAGGAAAGACATCCGAGTCTGCGATCGGGTTGATGATGCGAGCCTCGATGAGATCATCGAGCTGTTGTCCGTCCAGGGCCGATCGCTTGAGCAGATCCTCCCGACTCAACGGCTCGCCTCCGGGCTCGATCGCTTTGGTCTGCTCGGAGGTCGTCGCGACGTCCTCACCGCGTTCCCAGAGCGTGAGTTTGGATTTGATCACCTTCAGCGGGAGGAAGTGGTCTCGTTGCTGTTGGAGGATGAATCTGATCCGCGCCATCTCGTCAGAGCCGAACTGGCGATAGCCCGACGATGTACGGTGCGGGTCGACCAGGCCCTGAGATTCGAGGAAACGTATCTTGGAAACCGAGACGTCAGGAAATTCGTCCCGGAGCTCATTGATCACCTCGCCGATACTGAGAAGATCGGCATCAGACATCGCCGTGAGCCACCACGAAGTGAAAACGGCCGACGAGTACTTCATCACCTGGTGTCAGTGAAGCAGCATCAACCCTCGACTCATTGACGTACGTGCCGTTGGTCGATCCACTGTCTTCGACCTGGAGCTCTTCACCGTTGAGGACAAAGCGGCAGTGGTGCCGCGACACGGTCACATCATTGAGAAATATGTCACTCTCCGGATGACGTCCGACTGTGGTGTTGCCCTCGCGTAGGACGAATGTGAGTCCGGCCCTGGGACCCTGCTCGACGACGAGGGCGTATCCTTCGAACCCACCGACATGGGCGGCTTCGTCTTTGCTCAGCGGATGTTCGGCCCGCTCACTCAGGGGCACATAGATAACTGTCGGGTCGTTCTCGACCTCGACTTCATGCTCTTCGCGGCCTTCGCTCTGGCTTTCCTCGTTCATCTCGCCCCCGATGTTAGAAGCGGATTGTACTTCAGTCCGGTATGACTACTCGGTCAACTCCCGATAGGCCGCTGCGTCGAGCAGGGCGGAGGTGTCCAGTTTGCCTTCCGGCTCGATTTCTACGAGCCAACCTTCGTCGTAAGGGCTCGAGTTGACCAGCTCCGGGCTCTCCGAAACTGCGCCGTTGACGGCGACAACCGAACCGGAAACCGGTGAGTAAACCTCCCCTACCGATTTCGTTGACTCCACTTCGACGAGGATGTCCTCTTTGGCAACCGTTTTTCCGACCTCGGGGACTTCGATGTAGACGATGTCGCCGAGCTGGTCCTGGGCGTAGTCCGTGATCCCGATCCGGAGTCGGCCGTCCAGCTCCTTGATCCACTCGTGTTCGTCGGTGTATTTGAGGTCCTCAGGAACCTGCATCATTCTCCTCGTTCAGTCCATCGGGTTCGTGAGGCGACTTTACTCCGGGAAGTGCCCTACGGATGTCACCGATGTACTCGACGAGCACATACCAGTAGAGAATCAACCCGAGGACACCGAAGATCCAGGCAAGGGCCAGCATCAATCCTTCCAGGAAACCGGCGGCAGCGAGATAGAAAGCGGGAATGGCTCCGTAGAGGAAGAATGTCGCGGTCTTGCCCAGGTAACGTACCTCCAGAGTCCCTCCACCGCGTGACATGAGGTACAGCGTGAGGATGCCCATCAACGCCTCCCGGATCAGCAACGGAACCGCTATCACTGGAGGCACCACGCCGGCGATGAGTCCTCCCACCACCGCCGAGACGATCATCAACCGGTCCGCTACAGGATCGAGTGCCTTCCCCAGGTTCGTGACCTGGTCCAGCTTCCTTGCCAGGTACCCATCGATCCAGTCGGTCCAGCCGATGATGAATATCAACCAGGCGGCAAGGGCGATGTTGTCGTCGACCACAAGCACCCACCAGAAGAGACCGACACCGATCAGCCGGGTGAAAGAGACCGCGTTTGGCCAGGTGAGGATGCGACTGGATTCTGTTGTCTCCACGCCGGCAGGCTAGTGAGGCTTAGCGGCCGACCGGGCTGTTCACTCGGCTGGAGCTACAAGGTGGAAGGCACCGAGGGCTCCCTGAATTCCCCCCAGGCCCGGCGTTCCCCTGAAACTCACTGCATCGGATCGGTACGCCTCGACGATGTGACTGGAGTAGAGCGGAAGATAGGGAAGGTCACGCGCCTGGATTCCCTCCATCTCCCAGAGCAGGGCCCGGGCCGTCTCCGGATCGGGAGCTGCCTCATAGCGGCGGATCAGCTCATCCATAGCCGGGTTGTCATACCCGGTGTTGTTTGTTGCGGAGCCGGAACCGAAAAAGTCGGCGTAGAAAGATGGGAGACCGGGGTTTCCCAGGGACCATCCGAGCAGGGCCATATCGTACTGGAGTGATCCGCTTTCGTCGCGTGTGAACGTGAGGTCGATGACCGAGTCGAAGTCGGTAATCACCGTCACGACTTCGAATCCGAGGACCTCGATGGCGTCTGCCACATGTCCGGCATATGCCGTCCGCTCAGCATCGTATGAGTCCCCCGCGGTGAGAACCGTCAAGGGCGCCGGGGGCCGCCCGTCCACCGTCAGCCCCGAACCTCTCACTACTGTGTCGCCGGCAATCGAAGGCTCCACTCCCCAGGAATAGCCGGATTCTTTGAGTGCAGTCAACTGGTCAGAGAAAGCGGCTTCGAGATCTTTCTCTCGATCTAGTGTCGCCGGAGCCAGACCATCGTCAAACCAGGACGTGTTTGCTGCCGGGAGAATGGTGTGGGCGGCGTCGGCCCCCCCAACCGAATCAGCCAGTCCGTCCCTGTCCACGAGCAGAGCGACAGCACGGCGAAACTCGACATTGTCCATCGGAAAGCGGTCGGTGTTGAATGCCAGGTACCGGACACCGAAAATCGGGCTGGCGATCGTGTCGACACCGTCCACTCCTTCGAGAGCTCGCGCCTCCTCCACGGTCATTCCCCGTGGCGAGAGAATGGTGTGAATCTGACCGGAGACCAGCGCATCTGTGGCCCCTCCTGATGTCAGGTAGACAAGGTATTCCACGGTCTCACCCTCTGGCCCCGCATACCCGGAATTGGGGTGGCTCACGACCCGGCTATCGGATGCCTCCACCACCTCGAGAGGCCCGCTGGCGGGGTCCCCGGTCGGATCGAGTCGAAAGAGCCCGGCGGCGTCGAGGGCGCCCGCCACGGGTCCCGACCAGTGGCGCGATGACATTACCGGCGCGGTGCCGGTTCCGAACGGCCAGACACCGAGGCTCGGACGTTTCGTGAACTCGATTTCGAGAGTGTGACTGTCGATTGCGTTGACCGCGACAATTTCTTTCGGAAAAGCCTTCTCCCACTGGCCGCCCAGCGAGAATTTGCGCGCAGTGGCAAAGGTGAAAGCCACGTCTTCAGCCGTCAACTCTTCGCCGTCACTGAACCGGTTGTCGCTGCGGAGCGGGACCACCACCCGCCAACCATCCCGGTTCCACGTAGGCGTGGCCATCCTGGAGGCGAGTTCGGGGACGAGGGTCAGAGTGTCGTTATCGAGGCGATAGAGGCTCGCTTTGGTGGGGCTGAGCACATATGAATCCCACACCGTCGGTGGGGAGCCGTAGAACTCCCAGAAGTTGAAGCTGGTCGGAGCACCGAGCAATCCGACCTTGTAGACGAACGGGGCGATCGGCTGGCGGACTTCCACCGCATCCGGTTCTGGCGGAGATGACGCCGCGGGCTCGTCTCCAGATGCACCCACGATATCGACTGCGGACGCAACGTCTTTGTCGGCGACCTGAATCGCCCCGGCGACGCCAACGCCGAGCACAACGATGCAGGCACCCAGCGCTCTGAGGAATTGATTGGGCATAATTGCGACCTCCCACATACATCATCGGCACGATTGGGGTCAGACTTGACGATGGCGAATGGAACGGAAACGCAGAAGTGGCCTGTCTCACAAATACTTGTGCGCGACACACCACTAGCATCAACCCGTATCCGGGCTGTGGCGCAGCTTGGTTAGCGCGCCGGTCTGGGGGACCGGAGGTCGGGAGTTCAAATCTCCCCAGCCCGACTGATCCAGGTACTTGGCTTATCCGCCGAGTGCCTGGATCAGCCAGATAACACCCTGAACCAGCCGCCAAACCAGGTAGATCACGGCGAGGGCGACCGTCACCTTGAACAGGATGGGTGTCGGCAGATCCTCGACCTCAGCAGGCTCGGGACGGTCCGTCATTTTCTCTCCCGTTTCCGGGTGACGATGTGAATCGGGTTGCCGGTGAAGTCAAATGCCTCACGAAGCCGGTTCTCGAGGAATCGCAGGTAATCATCCCCGAGGTCGCCACCCGAGTGGAAGAGGACGAAGGTAGGCGGAGCGGTACCTGCCTGGACGGCGTAGTGGATCTTGGGTCGACGGCCCTTCCGAACAGGTGGCAGGTGCGAGGAGGTCCAATCTCTGATCAGGCGATTCAGCTGACCTGTTCCTACCCGGTTGACCCGCGTCTCGAAAACCGTCGCAAGAGCAGATCCCAGCCGGTTGAGCCGGGCGCCGGTCGCTGCCGAAAGCCTGAGCACCGGCGCCCAGGACACGAACCCGAAACGATCAGGCAGGGACCGCTCTGTCAACTCCCGTTGCTCTTCGTCGAGGGCGTCCCACTTGTTGAGGAGTATCACGAGGCCCACACCCGCCTCCACGATCTCACTGGCGATCCGCTGATCCTGGTGGGTGACACCGTCAGTGGCGTCGATCATCAGGATTGCGACGTCGGCCTCCTTGAGCGCCTCTCTCGCCCGCACCACCGCATAGAAGTCGGCATCTTCGGTTATCTGCGGTTTTCGGCGGATCCCTGCCGTGTCGACGAGCGTGTATTCGACACCGTCGATCTCGACTTCGACGTCGATCGGGTCTCTCGTCGTCCCCGGCACTTCGGAGACGATCACTCGGTATTCGCCCACCAGGCGGTTGAGCAACGTCGACTTGCCGACATTGGGCCTGCCGACGATCGCCAAACGGGGACGGGGATCGGTCTCCGACTCTTCATGTTCTTCGGGGAGGAGGGAAGCCACCCGGTCGAGCAGCTCTCCCACTCCCCTCCCGTGATAGGCACTGATCGGGTAGGGCTCGTCGAGTCCCAGCGACCACAACCGCCCCACATCCCCCTCTGCCTTCTCGCTGTCGATCTTGTTGACAGCCAGGACGACAGGCACCCCGGTTCCCCGAAGCGTCGAAGTGGCGCCGGTGTCGTCGTCGGAGAGATCTGCGGTTCCGTCGACCACGAAAACCACCACGTCGGCGCCGCTCAATGCCGCCTCCGCCTGCTGCTTGATCGACTCGTCGATTCCTGTGCCGGGCTTCAACTCCCAGCCACCAGTGTCGACAACGATGAACCGACGGCCGGCCCAATCGGCCTCGAATTGACGGCGGTCGCGTGTCACCCCGGGCATCTCCTCGACAACCGCGGTCCGTGATCCGATGATCCGGTTGACCAGAGTGGACTTGCCGACATTGGGCCGCCCGACAATGGCGACTACCGGGATCATGCTCTAGGAGCCTGTTGAATGATGCCGTTGCCGAGATTGGCGGCCAGGCGCGCCAATCGCAAGGCCGAGGTTTCGCCACTCCTCGGTCCGGAATGGCGGGGCCGAGAACGCAGCGAGTGGTGATGCCTGGTCGTCAAGATGGGTGACATGCATTGTTCATCAGGCTCCCACTAGGCGCTGATCAGTCTCAGGGCCTCGGAGGCGGTCCAGGTCCGATCCTGTTCGAGATACCCCGGGGCGGAGGGCCCCGATGCGGTGACGCCGGCCTCGACCAGGTGCTGGAGTGTGCTCACGAATGCCCTCAATTGGGGTGGAAGGGGAAAGTACTCGGCCTCTTCGGTGACGTGCCACAACTCGAACCCGCGCTCGGGGTCGATGAAGTCGATGACCTCCTCGATGAGATGGTCGGGTGCGCTCGCCCCGGCAGTCAGGCCTACAACGACCTTTCCGTTGAGCCACGCCGGGTCGATGTCCGCAGCCGAATCGATGCGGTGGGCCTCGACACCATTCTCCTCGGCAACGCGCACCAGGGCCTGGGTGTTCGACGAGTTGTGCGAGCCGACCACCAGGATCAGGTCACATTCGGCGGTCAGCTGGCTCACCGCCTCCTGTCTGTTGGTGGTGGCGTAACAGAGATCGGACTTACGGGCTGTTGCTAATTGGGGGAATCGCTCACTGGCATCTGCCATGACCGCCTGCCATTCGTGAAGGCCCAGTGTCGTCTGGGCGAGCAGCGCCACCCTCGACTCGTCCGCCGGGGAAAAGTCCCCCAGACCCTTTTCCGGCTCGACCAGGGTTATCGCATCGGGGGCCTCCGCAACTGTTCCGACCGCCTCATCGTGGCCCTCGTGCCCGATGTAGAGGATCTCATATCCCTTGGCTGACATTTTCTTGACCTCGTGATGAACCTTGGTCACCAGCGGGCACACCGCATCGATGACCACCGCGGCCCGTTCGGCGGCGCCGGCCACGACCTCCGGGGCGGAACCGTGGGCCGAAAGCATCACAGGCGCGCCGACCGGTACCTCATCGATGTCGTCGACGAAGATCACACCTACCTTTTCGAAGGCGCGGACCACCCATTCGTTATGGACGATCTCATGGAAGCAGTAGACCGGCGCCTCGAAGATACGGGTCATCCAGGTAAGGGCCTTGATGGCCATCTCCACACCGGCACAGAACCCTCTCGGCTCTGCAAGTAACACGCGTTCTACTGTCATTCCGGGCTCATGGTAGAGGTCATCCCGATGAAGGCTGACCTGCCAGTTCGACGATCCGGGCCACAACTTCGTCGATGGAGAGGTCAGTGGTGTCGATCACAACCGCCCCCGTTGGCACGGTCAATGGCGAAACGGTCCTGGTGGAGTCGAATATATCGCGTCTTTCCTGGTCCTCGAGGACCCGGGCGACGTCCTGACCCGTCTCACCCGCTCGCCGCCGGGCCCTCACCTCCGGTGCTGCGTCGAGGTAGAGCTTCAATCCGGCGTCGGGGAAGACAATCGATCCGATATCCCTTCCCTCTACCACGGCTCGCTGCTCGCGAGACTCCACCCAGCGGCGTTGCTGCTCGACCAGTGCGTTTCTCACTCCGGCATGAGCGGAGACGATCGACACAGTATTGGTAACTTCCGGCAACCGGATCGCCCCGGTGATGTCCTCCCCGTCGAGGTACATACGATCACCCACCTGGTCGAAGGACAAAGATTCAACCAGATCGACCACAGCCTGACTGTCTCCGGGGTCAACCTGATGCCTGAGGCAGGCAACGGTGGCCGCCCGGTAAAAGGCGCCCGTGTCGAGGTGGGGCAATTCGAGGGCAAGCGCCACCAGCCGTGACACCGTGCTCTTTCCCGTTCCCGCAGGTCCGTCGATGGTGATGATGGCGGGCTTCACGGGGTTCGAGAGTAGACCTCAGGGAAGGGTTACGGAGAGGGACCGATCCAGGGGCGTCCTAGATGGGGGTTGTCTGGACAATGGGGGCAATGGACCGGTACAACCTCTCCGTGCCGAGAAACTTAGCAACTCTGACGAGGGTGCGCAGGCAATCCCACCGGATTGTGAGCGATCATTCAGATTTGGTGAGAATTGCACCTGTGGTTGCCAGCCACTCCCAGTAGCCAGGCCATGTCTTGTTGACGACGTCAGGGTCATCGACGCTTATGCCGCTGACCACCAATCCGAGCAGGGCGAGGCTCATCGCAATGCGATGGTCGTTGTATGTGGAAAATGTGACCGGCTGTTCGGGTCCGGGCTCGATCTCGATCGAATCTGCGTCGGTGACAACGGTGGCGCCGAACCTGGTCAGCTCGGTGCGGAGGGCAGAAAGGCGGTCGGACTCCTTGAGGCGAAGACTCTCCAGGCCGCCGATCCTGCTGGCACCGGCGGCACGAGAGCACACCACTGCAAGACACACCGCCGCATCCGGGGCTGCCGACATGTCCATCTCCACCGGCTCTAGCCGGTGAGGGCCGCGCACCAACGTGCCTGCTCCAGTTGGCTCGACGGAACAACCCATCCGGGACAGCACCTCGAGGATTTTCCTGTCCGGATGGTTACCCATGTCACCCATGATCTCGGCTGTGCCGCCGGTCAGCGCAGCCGCGCAGGCCGGGTAGACAGCCGACGAGGCGTCGATGGGGACTGCAAAGCTCGTAGCGAGATATCCGCCGCCTTCGACGCGGTATCCGTCCGGGATTGACACGACCCGGCCACCGAACTTGTCCATCACATCGACCGTGAGAGCGACATATTCGGCGGATGACTGCAGGCTTTCTACGGCGAGCGTGGTCGTCCCTCCCGCAAGAGGCGCGGCCAGCAACAGCGCCGACACCATCTGGCTGCTCGAGGAGGCATCAACTGCAAACGTCCCGCTCCGGGCGGCACCGGAGGCGTCGATCCGCCACGGATATCCGCGCTCGACTTGCGCTCCACGTTGTTCCAGATTGTCTAAGAGGCCCTCCATCGGGCGCTCCGGGAGGCGCCCCCTTCCCTGGATCACAACGGGTGACGGTATGAATGGCGTCAGAGCGAGAAGAAACCTCGATGTCAGGCCCGACTCCCCCGCGTCGAGGGAGCCGGAAGGGGCTGAGAATTCACCGTTGACGCCGCTAACGGACCAAGACCCGTCACGGTCGGCGTATCGAGCACCCAGGGCCGTCAGACACTCCCTCGCCCGTATCGTGTCATCGGACTCCAGGGGTCCCACGATCATGCTTTCACCTGCAGCTGCAGCGGCGGCAAAAACAGCGCGGATCGTATGCGACTTGGAGCCAGGAGGTCGCACTCTGATCTCAGGTTGGTGCTCCGGCGGTTCTATCGAGATTCGGGTCAAATTCTGGCTGCTTTCATCAGCACGAGAACTTCGGAGTTACTGAGCAACCGCGACTCGCCAGGTTTGAGGTTTGGGTCTGTAAGCGGCCCGATAGCCGTCCGAACCAAGCGCGTGGTGTCATAACCGATTGCTTCGAGCATTCTCCGTACCTCGCGATTGCGCCCTTCTTCCATGATCACCTCGACCTGAGTCCTGCCACCCTGCTGGTCGACGATACGTGCCCGCACGGCGCGGGCGGTGCCGTCGGATAACTCAACTCCGGATTCGAGTCGTCGCACTTCGCTGGCTCTGGCGGTCCCGTCGATCTGCGCCAGGTACCTCTTGGTTATCCCGTATCTCGGGTGGGTTACCCGCTCGGTCAAATCACCGTCGTTGGAGACCAGGATCAACCCTTCGGAGTCGGCGTCCAGCCGGCCCACCGGATACAACCGGACTCCGGAATCCACCAGGTCAACGACAGTCTTCCGCCCCTGTGGGTCGCTGGCGGTGCTGATCACCCCCACGGGCTTGTAAAGGAGGTGGGTCTCGGTGTCAGCCAGCAAGGGGATGGGGGCGCCGTCGAGCGTCACTCTTTGGGTGTCGACCTCGACCCGATCTCCGAGGACTGCGGTGCGACCGTCGATCGCGACCCGGCCCGCAGCAATGGCTTCTTCGGCAGACCGACGTGACATGAGCCCGGCATGAGCAATTGCCTTCTGGACGCGGATCCGCTCCGCCATTGTGGGATCAGGATCCCGGCCGGAGGGAGTCTTCCAGGCCTTCGAGTGCTTGCGCTGGAGGGACGTGGTCCGCCAGGGGGGGAAGCTCGGATACAGAGTTCAGACCGAGTTTCTCGAGGAATAGCGTGGTGGTCCCGTATATCGCCGGATTGCCGGGCAAACTGAGCCGGTCGACTTCTTCGATGAACCCGAGTCGCTCCAGAGTCCGCACCGCAGAGTCGGAGTCAACACCGCGAATCTCGGCGATCTGGCTTCTCGCCACCGGCTGGCGATAGGCAACCACGGCAAGAGTCTCGATCGCCGCAGCAGACAGCTTCCTCGCTGTTGCCGTCGAACTGAATCTCTCGAGATACGGGTAGGTCTCCGGATGGCTGTAAAGCCGCCAGCCTCCAGCCGTGGACCTAACCACCAGCCCGCTCGCCCGCTCCTCCATCTCCGATTGCAGTTCGCCGATCACAGACTCGACTTCCTCAGCCGGGATTTCGAGAATCTCGGCGAGCTCATTGGTCGGAACCGGCGACTCAGTCACGAACAGGATCGACTCGATGGCCGACCTGGCGTTCACGAAGCCCATTCCGAGGTGAGGGCCGAGTCCTCGCTACCGAGGTGGCGTACCCGGATCTCCGATAGCCAGTCTTCCTGGTGGACCTCAACCAGGCCCCAACGTGCCATTTCCAGCAGGGCGAGTAAGTAGGCGGCCACCTCGACGGGCCGTCGGCAATGCTGGGTGAGTGTGTCGAAATCGGAGAGGGTGGCATCTGCGATCCTTGCCCGGAGCTCAGCAATCGCCGACTCCACCGAAGGCAAGTCCAGCTCGAGATGGTCAAGGTCGGGTTCGTCGGGCTTTCGGGTGAATACACGATGGGCCGTTTCAGCAAGGGCTGCTGCGTTGACCGGGAGCTCTGTTATCGCCGGCCTGGTCTTGATCACCTGATCCATCCCCGAGACCCGGGGCACGAACCGGTTTCCTTCCTGCAGCCGCCTGGCGAGCACGGCTGCCACATCCTTGAACGTGACACAGGCAAGGAGCCGCGACAGGAGACGATCGCGTTCTTCGAGCAGCAGGAGCTCGTCGTCGAGGTCGAACTCCCCGCGTGAGGGCAGAAGCGAATGGGCTTTGAGCTGGACGAGAGTTGCCGCAATCAGCAAGAACTCCGAGGCGACCTCGAGATCGAGCTCGCGCATGTCGGCGACGAAAGCCAGATACTCGGAGACAACATCGGTCAACCCGATCGCCGATATCTCCAGCTGATGCTTGGAGATGAGTTGTAGCAACAGGTCGAGAGGTCCCTCGAACACAGCCGTCTTAACGTGATAAGTCATCTGGTGACTTCAGGTTATCGACGCCGGCGCGCAAGTCTGGCCTTTGCCGGGACATCTGCGTCCTGGAGAAGGTTCCAGTCTTTCTCATCCACAGTGTCCGGCCGTGACCCGTGATGGTGCCTGGCAAAGTCGACCACCATGGCCGGTGAGCCGGCATCCGCCAGGTCAACTGCGCCGATCGCGCCGTGATCGCGATAGTCCCTCATTCTTCCTGTCATAGGCAACCCGGCCTTTATCAACAGCGAGGCAACCACCCGTCCCACCACTCCCAACCCGGTGCGGCGTTTCCCGACATCGTGGAGGAGTGCAGCCCTGATGGTTTCCTCCGATTGTCTCCCGGATGCAATCACAACGAGGGCGGCTTCGAATCCATGAGTCTGATCTCTGGGGCTCTGTTCGAAGAAGATACGGGCTTCGGCGGCGGACAGGAACGACCTGACGGTTTGACTGTCGGACTCGGTGAGCGGCCGGGCACCGAGGTAGTCGAAGAACCTGGCTGTCAGGTGCCCGAACGACCCCGGCATAATCAGCGCGAGGTTGTCTTGCAGTCGATGCAGAGGATCGAGGACGGCCGGGCTTCGAGCCTGGCTTTAGGGATGTCCTTGCCACAGTTGGCGCACTTGCCATATTTCCCCGATTCGATCCTTGCCAGCGCTGCGTCGACGTCGTCGAGCTGGCTCTTGATCGAATCTACGAGACCGAGGACCTCGGTTCTTTCGGCTGTCACCGACCCCGCATCCGCGAAACTGTCACCGAAGTCGAGATCGGAACGCAGGTCGCCGGATTCGGCGGCGCCGAGATCGTCCAACTGGTGGACGAGGTGTTTACGCTCTTCGGTCAGGGCGGTTTTGGCTTCGGATGTGTTGAAGGTGCTCATCGGCTCCTCGGGTGGGCTTCCATGTATATCTCCAAGAGATGGGTCGAACTCACTCTTGTGTAGACCTGGGTGGTAGTGATCGTAGCGTGACCCAGCAACTCTTGGACAGTTCTCAGGTCGGCACCCCTCTCGACCATGTGGGTGGCGGCGGAGTGTCGGAGGACATGCGGTGAGACTTTCTCAATACTGATACCGCTGGCCCGGGCTGCCTCCCGAACCACGTTGAACGCCGCCTGTCGGCTCAGACGCCGGCCGCGCACACTTGTGAACAGCGGATCCCCGTTCTGGCGCCGACTGACAACGTGACTCCGGTCGGGTAGCCATCTGGCTATGGCATCCACCGCCTTTTCGCCGAGGGGGACCATTCGCTGTTTCGATCCCTTGCCGGTGACTATCGCCACGCGGTCTTCGATGTCGACGCCGGTGACATCGAGTGCTACCGCTTCGGAGACGCGGGCCCCGGTGCCGTACAGGAACTCGAGGAGGGCGGAATCGCGCTTTCCCTTCAATGTGCTCGAGTCCGGGGACTCGATGAGGCCGATGACCTCGTCGACTGTCAAGGCCTTGGGCAGCGGGTCACCCTGCTTCGGCGTGTCGATGAGAAGGGTCGGATCTTCGTCGCGCATGCCCTCGGCGACCAGAAACCTGTGCAGGCCCCTGATCGAAGCAATCTTGCGGGCGATGGTCGTGGCGGCGAAACCGGCATCCCGCAGGTAATGCACATACTTCTCGACAGCCGGCGGATCCGGTTCCGCTCCCGCCAGAAACTCCTGGTACTGGGCGAGATCGTGCTCGTAAGCGATGATCGTGTTCGCGGCGAGGCCGCGCTCGACTCGAAGCGAAACCAGGTATTCGTCGACGCAGGAGGCGATATCCTGCCGGTCGCTCACTGGCGAGCCAGCGCCTCGCTGACCGGGGTGAAGTCGGCGCCGAGACTGTTGGCCACTCCGTCATGGCACACCATGTCATCGACGATGTTGACGCCCGGAGCCAGCTCGGGATGGTCGATCACGGCCTGTTTGACGCCCTTGTCGGCGAGGGAGGTGGCGTAGCGGAGCGTGGCGTTGGTGAGGGCATAGGTAGAGGTGTGTGGCACCGCCCCGGGTATGTTGCCTACGGCATAGTGGACAACGTCGTCAACCGTATAGGTCGGCTCGGCGTGGGTTGTCTCCCGGGAAGTCTCGAAACACCCACCCTGGTCTATTGCAACGTCGACGAGCACCGATCCCTTCTTCATCGCGCTGACCATTTCTCCAGTGACCAGCTTCGGCGCCGCGGCACCCGGGATGAGGACGGTGCCGATCACGAGGTCTGCGGTTAGCACCTGCTGTTCGAGGTTGAGCCGGTTCGAGTGAACGGTCACGATCCGCCCTTGATGCAATGAGTCGAGGTGCCGCAACTTGTTGAGATCGTTGTCGAGGACGATGACCTCGGCCTGCATGCCCATCGCGATAACGGCGGCATTCGATCCGGCGATCCCGCCACCGATCACGACCACTTTTGCCGGTGTGACTCCGGCAACTCCGCCCAGGAGAATTCCCCGGCCTCCATGGGCCTTCTCCAGGAAATAGGCTCCGGCCTGGGTGGCCATGCGACCCGCGATCTCCGACATCGGGGCGAGGAGCGGCAGGCTCCGGTCTGGCATCTGGACCGTCTCGTAGGCAATGGCGACGATCCCCCGCTTCCGGAGCTTCTCTGCCATCTCCGGATAGGCAGCGAGGTGGAGATAGGTGAAGAGGACCTGTCCTGAGTGAAACATGTCGATCTCGCTGTCCTGAGGTTCTTTGACCTTGACGATCATCTCTGCGGTCGAGAACACCTCGGAGGCAGTTCCGACGATCTCCGCACCCTGGTCACGGAACTCGTCATCGGAGATCGTCGATCCTTCCCCGGCGCCGGCTTCGACCAGCACCCTGTGCCCGCGTTCGGTGAGCTCACGCGCACCCACAGGTGTCAAAGCCACACGGTGCTCTGCGGTCTTGATTTCTTTCGGGACTCCGACAATCAACTGCTGATCCTCTCTCTCTGAACCCGTGCTCTGACCGAATGACCGCCGATGGGTTGTCTGACTGGAGCCTATTCGACTGTGACTTCCGCCGATGCCTCAGTGCGGGCCCGGCCGGCAGCAATCTTGGCTGCTGCTCGCGCCAGCCCGGAGAAAAGCGGGTGGGCATCGTCGGGCCTCGAGCGGAACTCGGGATGGGCTTGTGTCGCGACAAAGAAGGGGTGATCGAGCAATTCGATGTACTCGACGAGGTTGTCGTCGGGGGACAGGCCCGAGAGCCGCAGACCCGCCGATTCGAGATCCTTGCGGTATCTGTTGTTCACCTCCCAGCGGTGACGATGCCGCTCGTAAACCAGGGAGTCCCCGTACAGCTCACGGACGAGGGAGCCTTCGGCCAGCTTGGCGGCGTAGAGGCCGAGGCGCATGGTCCCGCCCATGTCCTCGACATCCTCCTGGCTCTGCATCAGGTCGATGACGGGGTGGGGCGTGGTCGGGTCGAACTCCGTGGAATTCGCATCTACATGGCCGAGCACGTCTCGGGCGAATTCGATTACGGCACACTGCAGCCCCAGACACAGGCCCAGAAACGGGATGCCGTTCTCCCGTGCGTAGCGGATCGCCTGGATCTTGCCTTCGACACCCCGGTAGCCGAACCCTCCCGGCACCACAATCGCGTCGAGCTCTTCGAGGTACGACTCGGCCAGCAGACCGGTCAGCTCATCAGAAGGAATCCAACGCAGATCGAGCCGCAAACCGTTGGACGCTGCCCCGTGGCGCAGCGCTTCGGCAACCGAGAGGTATGCATCGGGAAGATCCACATACTTGCCCACGATCCCGACCACGATGATGTCGGTTGCTCCGCGAGCCTTCTCGACCATTGCCTTCCAGTTCTCCAGGTTCGGTGGCCCGGTGACCAGTCCCAGGCGCTCACACACGACATCGTCGAGTCCCCCTTCGTGCAGGGTTAGCGGAACCTCATAGATATCTGCTGCGTCGGGAGCGGCGATCACGGCCCTGGTGTCGACGTCACAGAACAGGCTGATCTTTTTCACCACACTGTCGTCGATCTCGCGATCGGAGCGGACAATGATGACGTCGGGGTGGATTCCCTTGCTCCGCAGCTCGGCCACGGAGTGCTGGGTCGGCTTCGTCTTCAGCTCCTCGGACGCCTGGATGTACGGAACGAGGGTGACATGGATGAAGAGCACATTGGCCCGGCCCACCTCGTTGCCGTATTGCCGGATGGCTTCGAGAAACGGAAGGCTTTCGATATCGCCGACGGTCCCGCCTACCTCGGTGATCACTACGTCGACGTCACCTTGTTCGCCTACCCGGCGAATCCTGTCCTTGATCTCATTGGTGATGTGCGGAATGACTTGAACCGTGTCGCCGAGGTAGTCGCCACGGCGTTCCTTTTGAATCACACTCAAGTACACCGACCCTGATGTCACATTGGAGGTGCGGCGCAGGTTTTCGCCGGTAAATCTCTCGTAATGCCCGAGGTCGAGGTCAGTCTCACCCCCATCATCGGTGACGAACACCTCGCCGTGCTGAAAGGGGTTCATCGTCCCGGGGTCTACATTGATGTACGGGTCCAGTTTCTGGTTGACCACACGGAGGCCGCGCGCCTTGAGAAGACGACCCAACGACGAGGCGGCGATTCCTTTACCCAGCGAGGAGACGACCCCACCGGTCACGAAGACGTACTTGGTGTCGGTGTGCGGGTGGTCGGCGCTCATCGGGGATGCCGATTCATCGGAAAAAAGTGACCCGTCCATGACGGGATGCCAGCGTAGCACTATGAGAGAGAGAAGCGATCTTTGTCACTTCCCGCTCAATTCGAGAAGCTCGACAGCGGCCTGCTGGCCCCGTTCGCTCTCCGGCAGTCCGGCGATCATCCTTGACAGCTCCTCGAGCCTGGGCGCACCGGATACTCTGGCCACGGCGGCTTCGCTCTCGGTGCGGGTGATCACATAGTGAGTGTCGGCAAACGCTGCCACCTGCGGGAGGTGGGTCACACAGAGCACCTGGCGTCCGCGTGCCAGAGCCGCCAGCTTCCGGCCCATCGCCAGGGCGGTTGCACCTCCCACCCCAGCGTCCACCTCATCGAAGACAAGAGTGGCTTCCGTCGACACCGACGTGGAGAGACTCAAGGCAAGGATCGACCTCGATAGCTCTCCTCCTGAGGCAACTTTGGTCAGCGGGCCCGGTTGCAGCCCGGCATGTGACGCAAAATGGATCTCTACCCGGTCCGCTCCCGAAGGACCCGGGTCGGTGGTTTCGAATTCGAACGAAACGGAGGCAGAGTCGAGCCCTACTTCGGCGAGATGGATGACCATCTCCGAAGACAACTGCTTGGCGGTGGCACGTCGCGCAACACTGACCGAGTTGGCCTTCTCCTCGACAACGGCCGTCGCCGCCTCGACCTCATGCTTGATCGACGCCGCCCTCCCCAAGAGCGACTCCACCTCCACGGCCTTTTCCCCCGCGTTTTTACCGAAAAGCAGGATCTCATCCACCGTTTTGCCGTACTTGCGCTTCAGATCACCAAGCAGGTTGAGGCGTTCTTCGATTCCCGCCAGCACTTCAGGGTCGTCCACCAGGTCATCGACACCGCTGTTGAGATCGCGGCTCAAATCGGTCGCGGAAATCGCCAGCGATTCGGCAGCGTCGGCCAGAGTGGCCGCTCCGGGATCGAGAGCTTCGATCTTGCGCATCCTCGAGACCAGATCTCCTGAGGCCTCGTCGATGATGGTCACCGCATCGATGGCCTCCGCCAGGTGATCACGGATCTCAGATGCGTTGCGGAGACGTCTTTCCTTGTGCTCGAGATCGACGTCGTCGCCGGGCTCGAACCCGGCCGCGGTGATCTCATTGTGCTGATACTGCAAAAGATCCAACTCCCGGGCCAGTTCCTCACCGGAGCCTCCGAGCCGGGACGCCTCCTCCAGTTTCGCTTGGAGGTCGGTCCATGCCTCGCGATACGCCGTCAGTGCTTCGCGTCCGCTTTCGTCGAGATTGGCGTCGAGGAGGGAAAGGGCGTAACGCGGCCTTCTCAACTCGAGCTGGTCGTGTTGTCCGACGATCTCGACCAGCGGCCCCACCCGCTCTCCGAGTGCCGAGGTTGATGCCACCGCCCCATCGAGGTATGAGCGGCTCCTACCCTCACCAGGTACGACCCTGGTCACTCCGAGCTCTTCTCCGGAGACGAACAAACCGTCCGCTTGCGCGCTTTCGGCGAACGGGCCGACCACTCCGGAGTCGGATGTCTCGCCCAGAAGCAAACGCAACGCTCCCAACAGCAAGGTCTTCCCGGCGCCGGTCTCCCCGGTGATGACGGTGAGCCCGGGATCCGGATCGATCTCGGCATCGCGAATGAGGCCGAGGTTGCGTGCTCGCAGGTGTTCGAGCATCAGGGCAAATCGAACTTGGACTTGACCTGGCTGGCAAACGACGGGGGGTCGAGGGTGACGAATTGTGCAGGGCGGCTGCCCCGGCGAATTGCAACAGTATCCCCCGGACCGATCTGGCCGAGAGCCGTCTTGTCGACGCTCACCTTGACCGCACGGTCACGGGTCACTTCCACCAGTACCTCCTGGTCAGGCTCGATGACAATCGACCTGGAGAACAGGGAATGAGCTGCGACCGGGGTAAGGACAAACGCCTGCAGGGCGGGCGAGACCAGCGGACCTCCGGCCGAGAATGAATACGCTGTGGAGCCGGTGGGTGTGGCCACGATCAAACCATCGGCTCGATAATTGACGAAGTCGACCGACCCAATCTTCACATTGAGCTCGATCAGCCGCTGGCTGTCGACCTTCTCGATGACAACATCGTTCACGCCCACGACAGTGCGGTCGCCGACGGTGGCTGCAACCGTCATCCGGTTGTCGATTTCGTAGTCTCCCCCGGAGAGCCGGGTGACGACACCGGCCATATCTTCGGGGTCGGCGGCCGTGAGAAAACCTATGGTCCCCATGTTGAATCCGATGACGGGCACGTCGAGGTCGACGGCGGTCGCGACAGCAGAGAGCATTGTTCCGTCACCTCCGACCGCGACAACCAGATCGGCAGCGGAATCGTCGTCGCTCACTGCAACACCCCGATCGGCGAACTCGGCCACCAACCGGTCGGCAAAGTTCGCTATCTCCGGCCTGCCGCTGCGAACGTGGAGACGTACTTTCAAGTGTTGTCCAACTGATCGAGGATCTCGTTGAGCATCTCCGCAAGCTCGGCGGCCGGGTCGGGCAGATCAGCCGGATCCAGTTCGGCGATCTCTTTGAGTTTCAGCTCGATCCTGGAGATGGTCTCGTCAGGGATGTCCATGGGTTGATTATTGCTCATTGGCGTGCGCGATTACGAGATCAACGGCTGCACTCAAATCCTGAGCGACGTGATCGGCCCCTCCACTCTCCCCGCCTGCGGGGGTGACGCCGGTGAGCACCAGGATCGATGACCAGCCATCCTCGGCTATAGCCATAGCGATGTCGGTGTCCGGTCGGTCGCCGATGACCCAGGCACGATCCACCCCCCGGCTCCGGATGAGGTCTCTCACCGGCCTCTCCGGTTTGCCGGCCACCTGGGGACTTACCCCGGACGCGGCTTCCAACGCGGCAACGATGGCTCCCGCCCCTGGCATGATCCGGTCCGCCGCCGGGTAGGTGGGGTCGATATTGGTGGCCACGAACAATGCCCCCCTCCGGATGGCTTGAGACGCCCGGTCGAGGCTGTCGTAGTCGAAGTTGCGGTCGAGACCCACAATCACACAATCGGCAACACCCGGATCTGTCGTGACAGGCAGGCCGGCGGATTCGATCGCTTCGATGATGCCGTCGCCACCTACAACCAGGCACCTCGAACCCTGCGGGACAAGGGCCAGGGCGGCCCTCGCCGATGTGATTATGTCTTCGAGATCCGGCCGGTGTCCAACGAGGGATTCCAGCTTGGCCGCCACCTGGACCTCGGTTCGTGATGAGTTGTTGGTGACGAACAGGACCCGGAAACCGGCCCGGATGAGCCTTGAGAGGGCATCTGCCGCACCGGGCAGCGCCCGATTCCCCCTGTAGACGACACCGTCGAGATCGCAGACGATGGCCCGGTTCACGTCTTGCCAAACCTGCCCAGGATTTCCACATAGAGACTCAGAGTCTTTTCGACCGATGCCACCGACACCCTCTCGTCGTTGCCGTGGAACAGGGCAAGCATCTCCGAGAAGGCCATCCGATCGTCGAAAAGCCCGACACCGTATGCAATGGTGCCCTTTGCCCGCCAGAACCGAGCGTCGGTGACAACGGTCATCATCGCCGGGATCAGGCGACGGTGGCCCTCAATCGCTTCGACCGAATCGGCGATCACCTCCCAGAGGTCCGATGGCCTCACCGAGAAGTTGGCATCGAAGTCCATGACCGGTTCCAGATCGACATGGTCCGATGCCGAGCCCATTGCCTTATTGAGATAGACGTCGATATCGTTGCGCCCCGTGCCGGGGAGAGCCCGGATATCGACCTCGGCCCGGGACGAATCGGCGATCGTGTTGGTTTTGGTTCCGGCAATCATGCGATTCGGTGAGACGGTCAGATGGGTGGCGGCATGTGCGTATCGGGCAAAGGTCGGATCTACGGCGGCCAACCGGTCGATGGCAGCGTCGACCGCGTCCGGGTCTGTCAATTGACGGGCAAGGTCGGGGTCGATCGACAGCGAATCGACGAATTCCCGCCACTCCGGGGTGATCGTTACCGGGGTGTCGGATTCGAAGATGCCGTGCAGCGCCGCGGTCATCTTCTCCAGGGCATTGTCGGCGCCGTAAGGAGCTGAGCCGTGACCCGGGGTCCCTCCGGTGCGGAGCACGGTCCAGAACGGTCCCTTTTCTCCCGTTGCAACCGGGATCAGATTGCCTTCGGATCCCGTAAGCGGCGGATACGCTACTTCGGTCAGCAGATAATCGGCATGGACGAGGTCCCAATGCTCTTCGACCAAGGGGCGGGCGCCGTACCGGCCCCCTGACTCCTCGTCTGCGACCGCAGCGAATATCAGGTCTCCGGCCGGCCTCTTCTCACCCGTTATGTACGGCCTGGCGGCAACTGCCATCGCTGCAGTCACGTTGAGCATGTCGAGTGCGCCCCTGCCGAAGACCCAGCCATCGACGACTCGAGCGGAAAAGGGTTCCACCGACCAGCTATCGCGATTGACCGGTACGACGTCGAGGTGTGGAACCAGAGCGAGGGATGGCGCATCGGGGTCGGATCCCGGTATTCGGTAGACGACCGATTGGCGTCCGGGGATCGGTTCGAAAACCTCCCCTTCTTCCCCGAAGAACTCCTGGAGCGTCCTCACCGATCTCTTCTCCCCGCCACTTTCCGGCGTCCCATCGTTGACGCAGGCGTTGCCGATCAGGGCCTGGAGCAGTTCAATTACCTGACTCATCCTCATCCTTGATCTCGAGCAACACTTCAACCAGCTCATACATTGTCGGTGGCATCTCCAGATCCAATGCTTCTTCGATTATGAACCACCGGGCTTCCAGGGCATCACCCGACGGCGCGAGCTCGCCACCGATCGCCTGCCCCAGAAAGTCGATCAGGACCAGGTGATGGTCGTCTCCGATCGACTCACCGACCCAAATCACCTCATCGAGCTTGATGAGAAGACCCGTCTCTTCCTTGGCCTCCCTGGTGGCGGCCTCCGCGAGAGTCTCTCCGGGGTCTACCTTTCCCCCCGGCACGGCCCAGAGGCCCTGGTGGGGTTGGTTGGCCCTCTTGATCAGCAAGATCTCGTCGCCCTCGACGATCGCCACCCCTGTGGCGACCACCGGACGGTTACTCCCGGTCATCGTCATGATGCATCACTATGGACCGGGCGCTGAATCCGCCCGCCTCGAAGAAGTTCTTGGCGAGCCGGTGACCGGGCAGGACATGGGCGTCGAATTTCGAGATGCCTCGCTCCCGGAGAAGGCCCATAGCGAGGTCACGCATCCTCTCCCCCACCGCCACTTGACGCGCCTCCAACTCCACAAACACGAGGCGGATCGAGCCGACCTGCTCTCCGCCAGCCTGCGCAAGGATGGATTCGACTCTGGCAAGGAGGAAACCGAACGGGTAGTCGATCACCGAGCCGATCACCACCAGGGAGTCATCGTCTTCGATCGCCCGCGCAAGTGACTCGTCCACCGGCTCCGCCAGGCCGTCGGCCAGAGGCCACATCGGGTGCAGGTCGAGCATCTCCTTCTCCAGGTCGCGGTACAACTCGACCAGGATCGGGATATCGTCGGCTGTGGCTAGACGGGCGTTGATCATCTCTTCCAGAACGCTAACCGACGCTTCCACCTGGCATAACCCCACTTCGTGACCAGGACCATTGCCTCCCGGACGATATCCGGGCCCATCTTCGACGTGCCGTGAGCGCGATCCCGGAACGCGATCGGGATCTCAACGATGTTCAGGCCTGCCTCAACGGCACGCCAGGCCATCTCCACCTGGAACCCGTAACCCGATGCTTCGGCTGTGCGGTACGGCAGGCTTTGCAACGCTGGAACCCGAAAGGCACGGAATCCCGCGGTTGCGTCGCGCACTTCGATCCCGAGCATGGCCCGTGCGTAGATGTTGCCGCCCTTCGAGATCAGGCGGCGAATGAGCGGCCAGTCCGGTGTGGAACCGCCCGGCACGTATCGCGACCCGATGGCGATGTCTGCACCATCGTCGATTGCCTCCACCAGCCTCGGCAGGTCGCTGGGGTCGTGGGAGAAGTCAGCGTCCATTTCTACGATGATCTCGGCGCCGTCGGAGATCGCACGATCGAACCCTGCCGCATACGCTGGGCCCAAGCCCTCCTTTGCGTGCCTATGCAGCACTGATACCCGTGAATCGGACCCGCTCAGCCGTTTGGCCAGGTCCCCGGTTCCGTCCGGGGAGTTGTCGTCGACGACGAGCACCCCGAATCCCTGGTGGGTCACTGCCGGGACTATATGAGCGAGGTTGTCTCTCTCGTTGTATGTCGGGATGACAACCGTTACCCGCTCAGTCGGCACAATCGGCGCAGAGCTGCTTTCGCTTATTGGCGAGCTGACTGGTGCGTTTCAGCATGAAACACGACTGACACACGAATTCGTCAGCCCGTTTCGACTGCGCGTCTACGTTCATGGTGAGCTCTTCTCTACGGATCGCCCTGAGAACCTCGACTTCGTCGACGAGAAGATTGTCGTCTTTCTCCTCGTCCAATAGCTGGAGTTCCTGGCTCTCGAGCTCTTCCAATGCTTCCGTGGTCTCCTCGTCCTGTTCTTCGTCGTCATCGTCGTCATCGCCGAAGTCGACCGCGTCGACATCTTCCTCGAAGTCGTCCACTTCAGGATCTTCGATATCAACTTCGAGGTCTTCTTCGTCTAGATCCTCGGCGTCGATGTCGGGCTCGAGGTCAGCATCATCGACGTCGAGATCGTCGTCCTCGGCCGGCTCGACTTCCTCGACCTTGGTGTCGGTCTTTTTCTTTGCCATTTTCCTTTACCCCTCTTAAGGCGCCGGGAGTATACGTACGGGATTCATATTTTGAGTTTGATTGCGGCCGGAATAACCCGACCGGAGATATTGGTATTCCCCAGATAGTCGCCGTCTGCTTCAACCGGCCAGACCCGACTAATCGTCATCTCGAATTCGGCGGCCGACAGCCTTCGCACCGCTTTATCTCCGAGATGTGTCCCTTTTACCACCTTTGGCACCAAAGTGGGAGCACTGCGCTTGGGGGTATTGATGATCTGGACGTCGAGGACCCCGTCGATGAGGGTCGCCTTGGGCGCCACATTCCATCCGCCGGCGAAGAACTGGGCATTGGCGAGGATCACCGCCAGACCTTCGCTTTCGATCGTCTTCCGCTCGGTGACCAGTGTTATCTCCGCCTTGGGGA
Organism: Acidimicrobiia bacterium; assembly: GCA_040880765.1. GTDB lineage: Bacteria > Actinomycetota > Acidimicrobiia > Spongiisociales > ZC4RG35 > MA-ANB-1. The sequence goes on from JBBDHT010000063.1 coordinate 66,116, forward strand.
ATCGGGCGAGCCTGCCCGCGAAGGCGAGCGGATATCTGGCGGAGCCCATTCGCCGGCTGAGCCGTGGCGCGGTCTGGGCAGCAGCGGCGCCCACTCCTGTCTGAGCGACATTCACAAAATACCTTCGCCCCCAGGCACCGTCGAGGTAGGGAACATCTATCACGTAGATCTCCGGCCCCGACAGATGGCGGGCCGCCTCGCCGAGGCCCTGGGAGATCCCGAAGGTGCGAAGAAGATCACAGCCCGTCCCTGCAGGCAGCACCCCAAGCACGGGCTGTTGGTCGAGATCCATGCGCATCAATGTGTCGACTGCAAGGCTCACCGTGCCGTCGCCACCCACCAGAGCGAAATGAGTGCGCCCCCGGTAAGCCTCCGCTTTGATCATGTCAACCATCTCCGACGTTGTCGTCGGGGTGATCATGTCGAATTCGACCCCGGCGGCCGTCACCGCATCCCTGACCACCTGAGGTGAGATGCTGAGCCGTCCGGCCATATGGTTGACTGCCACGAGCCAGCGCCTCATCCCGCTCCCTGTGCTGCGACGACTCCACGGTCCAGCCCTTTCAATGCCGCCTGACATTCCTCATTCATGTCCGGGGCGATGTCGCGTACCTGTTTGAGCAGGTCGACAAGCTGGCGGCTCACCCTGACAAAGTCGCCCGGGGCCATCGAACCTGTGGAGATCGACTCGAATCCCTCCCCCGCAACCCAGTTGAACGCCTGGTGGGCGAACCCTGGGTCCGGCTTTCGCGTCGGGGTTAGCCGGTATTGACGTTCACGGCCCACGAGGTCGATCCAGATGTCCTCGATTCGAGCCCACCTCCCGGCAATCTCGGCAGTGGGGAAATCTGCAGGCGACGCCTGATCGCTGCGAGGCTCATAGACAAAGGTGGAGAGAAGGGAGGCCAGCTCGTTTGGGTTCAGGGCGTAGAACACTCCCTGCTCCAAGCATTCGGTGAGGAGCAGGTCCGACTCGTTGTAGACACCGCGAAGCCGCTCGCCGCGCGGGGTCAGCTCCCAACCGGTGGCATATCTCATGTCCTCAAGTAGCTCAATGATCGAGTGGAACTCCTCGACAAGGCCGAACCCGCTGGAGCGGCGGGCGTTGCGGTATTGCTCCAGCCTCCTCTCGAGCTTCTTTGCTCTCCGCGCCGCGCCAAGATGACGTGGTGCATCGGGACATCCCGCAACAGGGTGCGCCGACCCGGAGTTGCCGCCCGCTTTTCCCCTGTCGGCTGCGGCGACCTTGCGCAATGAGCGAAGTGTCTGCTGAACGAATCTGCGGTCACGGGGCCGGATCGGCCGGGACAGCTCGAGATCCCCAGCGAGCCTGCTCCCTGCCACTATCTCCCTGTACCCGATGGTGGAGACACGCCCTGAGGTGGATAGAACGAGGTAGCGCGCTCCATTTTTCTTCGGAAGCCGCTTGAGGACCACATACCTTCCCTGCCTGGCCCCTCCGGCAACATCAACCACTGAGCCCTCTCCGAGCCCGGAGGCGATGTTGTCGGCATGGGGAGAAGGCTCAGCCGATTCGACCAGGGCGAGATACTCGTCGACCGACCCTCTTTCACAATGGGCCTTCTCGAGTTCTGCAGCAAACTGCGATTCGAGGGCGTCGATGGTCCTGGAGGCTTCATGTCTCTCCCCTTCCCGCTGATATGCGGCGAACGACGAGGCCAGCAGCTTCTCCGCCTGGTCTTTCTCGTAGTTCGAAACCAGGTTCGCTGTCATGTTGTAGGTGGGCCGGAAACTCGATGTGAGCTCGTGGCTCCCGATAGCCGCTATCTCAGTCACGTTGGAGAATCGGACATATTGTGAGTGCAGGACCACGCCGAATCCCTCCACATCGATACCGCGCCTGCCGGCCCGGCCCGTCAACTGCGTGTAGTCCCCCGGGCGGAGCAACTCATGTGTCTCCCCGTTGAAGCGCGACAGGTTCTCGATCACCACGCTGCGGGCGGGCATGTTGATCCCCAGGGCCAATGTCTCGGTGGCGAAGACGACTCTGAGCAACCCGGCCGCGAACAACTCCTCGACGGTCTCTTTGAATGCCGGCACGAGGCCCGCGTGATGGGCACCGATTCCCTGCTCGAGGGCGTATGCCCACTCGTTGTAGCCGAGGACATTGAGGTCGTCGTCGTCGAGGTGAGCGGTGCGGGTCTCGGCGATCTCGATAATCGCCTTCCGTTCCTCCGAATCGGTCAACCTGACACCGGCATCGGCAAGCCGGCGCGCTGCGCTGTCGCAGCCGGCCCTGCTGAAGATGAAGTAGATCGCGGGAAGCATCCGCTCCTGTGCGAGCCTTTCTACCGTCTCGGTGCGGTTCGGAGTGGCAAACCGGCGCCGGCGGCCCCGCTCCAACCCGAGCATGTGCTCGACTCTCGGATTGGGCCGGCGACGACCGTCTCGGGAGACGAAAGTGGGGAGGAGGTGGATGGTTTGCGACCCGACCTTGTCCTTCATCATGTACATCGATTCGAGCGGCACCGGCCTGTGCTCGGTTGAGATGAGCCTGGTCGATCCTCTCCTTTCTCCCACCCACGCGGCGAACTCGGCGTTGTTGGAAACCGTCGCCGAGAGACACACCAGGCGGACGTGGTCCGGACAGTGGACGATGACCTCCTCCCAGACCGCTCCACGCATCCGGTCCTGCAGGTAATGGACCTCATCGAGGATCACATACGCGACCCGGCCCAAACGGGAGGCGTCGGCGTAGATCATGTTGCGCAGCACTTCGGTTGTCATCACCACGATGTCGGCATCACCGTTGATCACGTTGTCACCCGTAAGCAAGCCAACGTTCTCCGGGCCGTGGATTTCAACCAGGTCGCCGTACTTCTGGTTCGACAATGCTTTGATCGGGGTGGTGTAGAAGACCCGCTTGCCGTCGAGCAGCGCCAAATAGATGGCTGCATCGGCCACGAGGGTCTTCCCCGACCCGGTGGGAGCGGTCACCACCACCGAGTGGCCGTCCTCCATCGCCTGTCCCGCTTCTACCTGAAACTCATCCGGAATCAGGGTGAGGCTCTCCCAGAACGCGCCCAGTCGGTTGCTCATCTTCGCAACGTCAATCGCACCAGCCAGTATGTCGCCTCATACATCAGATAGAGCGGCACCGACAGGATGAGGAGGGTAAAGGCGTCGCCGCTCGGCGTGATCAGAGCGGCACCGATGACGATGACCACAACCGCCCACCGCCGGCCCCGTGCGAGTTGTTCGGCCGTGATCACTCCAGCCGCCGCCGCCGCATAGAGAAAGACTGGATATAGAAACGCGAGGCCGAACGCGAGCAGGAACCTGAGAGTGAACGAGTAGTACTGGCCGATCTGAAGGTCGGTCTCCACGCCCGGGAAGATGTCGAGGAGAAACTCGAGGCCCCTCGGGAGCGCCCAATACCCGAATGCCACGCCACCTATGAAGAGGATCACGAGAGCGGCCACGATGGGAATCGTCCATTTTCTCTCCCTGCTGGTCAGAGCCGGGTTGACGAAGGCCCATACCTGGTAGAGGACCACAGGACTTCCCAGGATGATCCCACCGAACAGCCCGATCCGCATCAATACGCCCCATTGCTCCCCGACCGCGAGAGTCTGCAGGTTCGAATCCGGCGCCGCCTTGTCAAAGGGGGCTTCGAGCAGGGCGGTGATCTGGTCGGCGAACACCAGCGCAAGCGCTCCGGCGGCAACAACTGCGATGGCAATCTTCACCAGACGCCAGCGAAGTTCCTCCAGATGGCTGAGGATCGACTGAGGGCGATCTGCCGTCACGTCTCACCCTCATCACCCTCGTCGTCGTCCTGGGCCTGTTTCCGGAGCTCCTCACGGGCCTCGATCTCCTCGAGATCTGCCATGGCGTCAGCGGGGGTTGGCCCGGAAAGGGGTTTCGGGCCTTTCCAATCGAGCCGGCTCAGACCGACCTCGTCGATGCTTTCCTTGGCCTCGTTGAATGGTCGGCGGATCTCCTCGTTGACGGCACGGAGCTCGTCGCCGGCGCCTTTCAAATCGGATACCTCCGCCTCGAGCCCTTCGCGGACCTCGCGGGCTGCCTTGCGCAGCTCGGTCGCGTACTCACCTGCTTTGCGCGCGAGTTGCGGGAGTCGAGTCGGGCCCAGCACGACCAGCGCGACAATCAGGATGATTACGACTTCGCCACCTTGGAGCATGGGGCGGATAGTAAAGCCCCACAAAAGAGAAGTGGCGACTCCCCCAGAAGTCGCCACTTTCAATCGACGGGGTTCTGCCCTGAAAGCCCGTCGAGGCTTTAGCCGGGATCAGCCGGCCAGGAGTCGAAGAGGATCAGTCTCCGATTCGAGGGCGTTGCTGAAAGCAAGGATCTCGGCTTCAGTGATCGGGTCTGGATTGATAACCTCGTAGGCCACCCCCGTTGCCAGAAGGACACTCACAACCCGGGAGTTGGCGGGCCGGCGCTGTTGTGCGGTGCAAGTAGGGCACTTGAACCTGTAATCGCCTTCCCTACCGCCCGGACGCAGCTCCAGCGCCACATCGTCCGGTGTGAGATGAATGTCGCCGCAATGGCCACATGTTGTCTTGATGGTTGTCATTCCAATTCTCCGGTCACCCATATGTTTGGATAGATCGTCAAACTGGACGAAAAACTGTAGGAGTTGTTTGTAGGTCGTTCGACCCTATCGGTAACGGGCCTTCAGGCTTGCTCCCAATTCACAGACCCGGGCAGCGACTTGTTCTCCTTCCAGCAAGGCAGCTGTCGAACCGAGTCGCAAGAGCAAACGCGCCGGCAACTCGACGTCGGTGGCCGAGAATCTGATGGTTGTTGCCTGCTCGCTCTCACTGATGACCTCCACCGGGTAATACTCCAAGACCCAACGCGCCGGTGGGTAGAGCTCGATGACTGCCTGGACATCGTGATCGGAAGGTGTGTAGCCGACTCCCGGCTCGGGAATCTGAGCGGGCGGTTGGAAAGTCTCTCCGAGAACCGAAACCTCCTTGATCCGGTCGATGCGAAAAGTCCGGACATCTTCGACGAGCCTGCAGTGCCCGGTGACGTACCAGTTGCCCAATGTCGAGAACACGGACCACGGCTCGATATCGCGCTCGGTGGTCTCTTCCCGGCTGAGCGACCGGTAAACGATGTGGGCGACATGATGCTCTGCGGCCGCTTTCCGCAGCAACGCCACCTCATCAGAGGTAGAGGTAAGGTCGACGGCCAAGGCGTCGTCGGCTTCGGGAAGCAGGACCTTGCTCAGCTTGTCGATCGCTGAGTCGAGTGCGGGAGTTCCCTGCCCGGCACCCGACACGGCGAGAGCGGCGGCGAGGAGGCCGAGGGCCTCTATCGAAGACAGCCTCGGAGCGCGGCTGAAGTAGTCGGCTGAGTCGATGACCACCTCGTCCTCATCGATGTACGCCTCCATCAATTCCCCCGGCCCGTAGCCGGGCAAGCCGCAGACAAAAACTGCGTTGAGGTCGCTGGTGAGCTCACCGCGGGTGTACCCGAAACGCTCCATCACTTCGTCTATGCCCACACCGGGGTTCGCCAGGACATAAGGGATCAACCCCAGAATTCGTGACAACCGGGAAACAGTCCGCTGTGACGTCACTGCGCTGCCCCGGCAACCGCAGCATCCACCCGACTCAACAGTTCAGCGCGCAAGTCGAGCGGGGCGACAATTTCCGCCGAAGGGCCGAAGCTGAGGATCCATCCGATAAAGGCGTCGCGATTCGACACCGGAAGATGAACCTCGAGAGGGCCATCGGTGTATTCCAGTCCTAAAGTGCGGCTTGCCCACCAGGCGACTTCGGGGTCGAAGATCACGCTGGCCTCGACGGGATCGTCGGCTCCCGTCTCCCAGGGGTGGGCTTGCAGTACCGCTTTCGGGTCGAAACCTTCCGGGCGCCGGAACGATCCCGGATCACCGGCGGACACATTCGAGACGCGGTCGACCCGATAGATACGCTCACCCTCCGCGCCTCCCCCGACCAGGTACCAATGGCCTCTTCTGAAGGCAACACCGTAGGGGTTGAGCTTTCGCCGGTTCCCCCGGTAGTCGAACTCGAGAGGGCTTCTCTGCACCACTGCGTCGAAAATCGCACCGAGGAGGTCTCCCTCAGCTCCGAGGTCCGCTCCGAACGGCTCGTAGGCGATCCCCCGCTCGGCACCACCGAGCTTTCGGAGCCCGTCCAGGCCAAAATGGCCCCCGCCAACCCGGACCATGGTCGCCGCCAACGAAAGCGAAGCCCGTTCCTCGTCAGTCAGACCTGGGTCTTCCATTGCGTACTCGTCGGGGTTGACCGTGTACCCGAAATCGACCTCCCAGGCGTCGAGTGCGACGAGCTCGAGGGGGATGCCGAGTTGTCTCAATAGGTTCTTATCCCTCTCGAACATCCGGTGGAAGGCTTCGTCGGAGTCCGGGGAGTATCCCGGCACGGTGCGGCGGATCTCCTCAGCGGTGACCGGACGTGGGGATTCGAGCAGATAGATGAGCGTGTTCAGGACACGTTCGACGACGTTCCTCATTCGCGGACGATTCTATGCCATCGACCGGTTCCGACCGGTCACAGGCTCTCGATCAACTTGTCGACCCTCTCGTCGACTGACCGGAACGGGTCTTTGCACATCACCGTCCGCTGGGCCTGGTCGTTCAGCTTGAGGTGGACCCAATCGACAGTGAAATCTCGCTTCTTCGCCTTTGCCGCCTTGATGAAATCCCCCCGGAGCTTCGCCCGGGTGGTCTGCGGGGGCCGCCGAACTGCATTGGCGATGTTCTCATCGCCAACCACACGCTCCATCATGTCCTTGTCCTGCATCATGTAGAACAGCCCTCGCTCCCGGTTCACGTCGTGATAGGAGAGATCCATCATCGCGAGCTTGGGGTCCGACAGTTGGAGATTGCCCCGGCTCTGATAGCGCTCCAGGAGGCGGTACTTGGCCACCCAGTCGACCTCGCGGTCCAGTGTCATCGGGTCCTTCTCGAGTCCGGTTAGCAGCGACTCCCATCGGTCCACAGCTGCCTTCACCTGCACCGGAAAGCCCGGGCTTCGGGCAAATCGCATCGCCCGGTCGAGGTACTCCCACTGGATGTCGAGCGCGGAGAGCTCCCGGCCGTTCATCAATCGGACCTTGCGCCGGCAGCTCGGATCATGGGCGATCTCCCGGATTGCCCGAATCGGGTTCTCCAGACTGAGGTCACGGAAGACAACATCCTTTTCAATCATCTGCAGGAGGGCGACCATCGTCCCCACTTTGACGAATGTCGCATATTCGCTCATGTTCGAGTCTCCGGCGATCACGTGCAGCCGCCGATACCGCTCGGCGTCGGCGTGCGGCTCATCGCGGGTGTTGATTATCGGTCGGGAGCGCGTCGTTGCCGACGACACGCCCTCCCAGATGTGGTCGGCGCGCTGGGAGATCGAATAGGTGGTGCCGCGGGGCGTTTGGGTCAGTTTCCCCGCCCCGAGGAATATCTGGCGGGTGACCAGGAAAGGAATCAGGACGTCGACGGTGCGATGGAAGTCCTTGTGACGGCTGACCAGATAGTTCTCGTGACAGCCATAGGAGTTACCCGCGGAGTCGGTGTTGTTCTTGAAGACGAAGATCTCGCCGCGGATTCCCTCCTCCTCGAGACGTTCCTCGGCGCCACTCACCAGACCTTCGAGGATGCGCTCTCCTGCCTTGTCATGGGCGACCACGTCGTACAGGTCGTCGCACTCGGGAGTTGCATACTCCGGGTGCGATCCCACGTCGAGATAGAGTCGCGCCCCGTTTTCGAGGAACACATTCGACGAGCGCCCCCAAGAGACCACCCTGCGGAAGAGGTAGCGGGCGACCTCATCGGGGCTCAGGCGCCGCTGGCCGCGAAGGGTGCAGGTGACGCCGTATTCATTTTCTAGCCCAAATATCCTTCGGTCCACCCGGTCAGGCTAAACGGAACCGTCTCCTTCGGGAGACGCCACTCTGGTTGTCGACCCCGCCTCTGGCCCGAAATCGATCCGCCGGAACGCTCTCCTGCCGTTGGTGCCGTCGAGGACCGCGGCCTCCCAGCCCTCCGAATCCCGGCCTTCGGCCTGGTGGAACGCCGCTTGGGCGGCTGCGAGAGCTGAGTCGAGGTCCATCCCCGGCGACCACAGCTCCTCGAGGGCCTCCCCCAACTGCTCCGACTTGCCTCCGATGGCAACGAAATTTCGCTCGTCGTAGAGAGTCCCGTCATAGGTGATCCGGAACAAGCGGTGCTCCGAACCATCGGTCGAGATCTCGGCGATGAGCAACTCGACCTCGAAAGGCTTGGGGTCGCGGGTGAAAATGACACCGAGGGTCTGCGCGAACTGTGTGGCCAACCCCATGGCGGTGACGTCGTCGCGTGAGTAGAGATAGCCCATGAGGTCGGCCTGACGAATGCCGGCTTTGCGCAGTGTCTCGAACTCGTTGTACTTACCGACTCCGGCAAACGCGATGCGATCGTAGACCTCAGAGATCTTGTGCAGAGCGGTTGAGGGATTCTCGGCGAGCAGCAGGACGCCATCGGCATAATCGACGGCGAGGATCGAACGGCCCCGGGCGATGCCCTTGCGGGCGAACTCGGCTTTGTCCCGGACGAGCTGTTCAGGTGCGACGTAGAACGGGATCGTCATCGGATGGTCTCCACGGCCTGCTCGGCGAGCGGTCCGACCACGTCGTCGGCGAGTTCCTCAAATCCGTGCTCGTCGATCCTGACCACATTGGGGAAGATCCCCCGGTTGAGGTCGGGGCCACCGGTGGCTGTGTCTTCCTGGGACGCCGAGACCAGCGCGTTCACCGCATACCCGGCGGCTTCATCTGCTGTGAGGTCATCGCGGTAGACGGTCCGCAGATACGACTTGGCGAGGCGGGAGCCCGAACCGGTGCTGCCGAAGTCGATCTCCTCATACCTGCCGCCGACCACGTCATAGCTGTAGAGGCGACCGGTCTTCTCTGCCTCGTCGTATCCGGAAAACATCGGCACCACCACCAGGCCCTGGAAGGCGAGGGGCAGTTGATTTCTGACCAGGCGTGCGAGGAACGAGGCCTTGCCTTCCAGCGAGAGGCGCACCCCCTCGATCTTTTCGTAGTGCTCCAGTTCAACCTGGAACAACCGGACCATGTCGATGGCGAGTCCGGCAGTCCCGGCAACAGCAACCGCAGAGAAGCGGTCGGCCGGGAACACCTTACGGATACGACGATGGGCGACGAGATGGCCCTCGGTCGCCCTGCGGTCGCCGGCCATGACAACGCCATCGGCGTAGCGCAGGGCGAGCACGGTTGTGCCCTCAGGGACCGAAACACCTCTCTCCCCGGCCGGGAGATTCATCGTAGGGAGGGCGCCCATCGAGTCGAGCAAGTCGGTGAAACTCGAACCCGGCGATGGCGCGTCCATGGGCAACGGTCCGTTGATCGACGGATTCACTCTCCGCCCTTCTGGACGTAATTCTTGACGAACTCCTCGGCGTTCTCTTCGAGAACTTCGTCGATCTCGTCGAGGAGGTCGTCGAGGGCTTCGAGATCGGTGTCGCTCTCTGTTACGACTTCGATCTCTTCGGAGCTCTCTTCCTTGTCCTTCCGGCGGTCTTGTGATCTTTCTTGTTCAGCCATTTCTTACCCTCCTAGACGCTGTAAAAGACCAGCGGCGTCTTCTGATTCTTCGAGCAGGGGCCCGACGATATCGACGGTGCCTCTCAGCGGTTCCATCATAGGAACGCGCTTGAGGTGTGACTCACCGATGTCGAATACGAGCGAGTCCCAGTTGGCTGCGACCACCGAGTCGCGGAACAAATCGACACATCGGCCGCGAAAGTACGCCCTCGTCCGCTCGGGTGGGTAGCTGGTCGCTGCGGAAATCTCTTCGTCCGTGAACAAGCGGCGGAAACGTCCCGACGCCGCCATCTTGTTGTAGAGCCCTCGGTTGGGGCTGACATCGTGATATTGCAGGTCGAATGCCCGAAGTTTGGCGCTGTCCCAATCGATCCCGTCCCGCTCGACAAATCTGTCGAACACCTGCTTCTTGGCCACCCAATCGAGGGTGTCCGACAATGAGGAAACATCGGATTCCAGCCCGGTCAACGTGCGCTCCCACTCCTCGACGAGCCGGGTCCACACCGGATCGTCGAGCTCTTTCTCCACGTACTTCGAAAGCCACTCGAGGAAACGGAACTGGAGCTCGAGGGCGGTCGCCGTCCCTCCTCCATCCAGTTCGAGGGGACGATTCAGGTCGACGTCGTGGCTCACCCTCCAACACGACTCGACGGGGTCAGCGAGATCGAGAGGATCGGGTATCGCCCCGTCTTCTAAGGCGGCCAGCATCAAGGCCGTGGTCCCGACCTTGAGGAATATCTGGACCTCCGAGAGATTGGCATCTCCGAGGATCACATGCAGCCGCCGGTATTTCGACGGGTCGCCGTGCGGCTCGTCGCGAGTGTTGATGATCGGTCGTTTCAGGGTCGTTTCCAGACCCACTTCCTCCTCGAAGAAATCGGCGCGCTGGGTTATCTGGAACGGCACCTTGGGCCGATCGTTCTCCGAGCCCACCTTTCCCGCGCCGGTGAATATCTGGCGCGTCACGAGGAAGGTCATTCCGTAGCGGATGACGTCGCCGAAAGGCGTCTCGCGGGAGAGGAGGTAATTCTCATGCGCGCCGTACGAGTTACCTTTTCCGTCAGAGTTGTTCTTGTAGAGCGAAACCACGTTCCCGGAGCGCTCCTCCGCTGCCACCGCCGCCTGGTGCATGACGAGCTCGCCGGCCTTGTCATAGAGCGCCGCTTCCAATGGGTCGTAACTCTCCGGCGCCGAGTACTCGGGATGGGCGTGGTCGACATACATCCGTGCCCCGTTGGCCAGCACCGAATTGACCACGGCCCCTTCAGGATCGAGCGGGCCGTAGGTTTCGTGACCGAACCCGCGTGCATCGCGCCCCGGGGTCTCCTCTTCGTAAGACCACTGAACGCGGACCCTTCGTCCCGGGTAGCTGTTGACGATCAACGATGAGGCCACAGCCGGGTTGAATCCAGGTTCTCCCTTCACCGTGATCCCGTATTCGGTCTCCGTTCCGAGAACCTTGTGGAGAGCCATTACAGGTACTGGCCGCCCGAGACTCTTTCGATCAGGCGACTCTCGTCATCACCGCCGACCAGGGTTCGCACGTAAACGATTCGCTCGCCCTTCTTGCCTGAAATCTTGGCCCAGTCGTCGGGGTTGGTGGTATTGGGAAGGTCTTCCTGCTCGCGGAACTCCTGCTTTATCGCTGCGACGAGATCACGTTCGGCAAGACCGGCGTCGCCACCGGCAATCTGCCGCTTGATGGCGTCCTTCTTCGCGCGGCGGACGATGTTTTCGATCATCGCCCCCGACGCAAAGTCCTTGAAATAGAGGACCTCCCGGTCCCCACCGGCATATGTCACTTCGAGGAAACGGTTCTCGTCGTCCTCGGAGTACATCGCATCGACGGTGATGTCGATCATGTGCCGGATAAAAGCATCGTGGTCTCCATCGAATCCGGCCAGCCCTTGGGTTTCGAGCGGGGTGTTGGCACCGAGGTAGATAGCGAAGATTTCCCGGGCGGCGTCAGGCTCGGGCCGGTTGATCTTTATCTTGACATCGAGACGGCCCGGTCGAAGGATCGCGGGGTCGATCAGGTCTTCGCGGTTAGATGCCCCGATCACCACGACATTCTTGAGCGACTCCACGCCGTCGAGCTCAGAAAGTAGCTGGGGGACGATTGTCGACTCGACATCCGAGCTGATCCCGGTGCCCCTGGTGCGGAACAGGGAGTCCATCTCGTCGAAGAAGACGATGACCGGCACCCCCTCATCGGATTTCTCCTTGGCCCGCTGGAAAATCAGGCGGATCTGGCGCTCGGTTTCGCCCACCCACTTGTTCAGCAGTTCCGGGCCTTTGATATTGAGGAAGTAGGAACGGACGTCGGGGCTCCCGGTGCGTTCCGTTACCTTCTTGGCGAGACTGTTGGCAACGGCCTTGGCGATGAGGGTCTTACCGCATCCCGGGGGCCCGTAGAGGAGGATCCCCTTCGGCGGCTCCAGCTCGTATTCACGGAAGAGGTCGCGATGGAGGTAGGGCAGCTCGACCGTGTCGCGGATCTGCTCGATCTGGTCGGCGAGGCCTCCCACATCGGCGTAGGTGATGTCCGGGACCTCCTCGAGCACCAACTCCTCGACCTCGGGCCGCTCCATCTTCTCCAGGATGAGGCGGGTCTTTGGATCGATCCTCACGTAGTCGCCCGCCCGGATGAAGGTGTTTTTCATGGCATCGGAACGTGCCAGGACGCTCTCCTCGTCGGCGCGGGCGATGACAACGACACGGTTGTCGGCCATGGTTTCCCTCACACGGACAACGTCGCCGGCCTGTTCGAATTCACGGACGTCGATGATGTTGAATGCCTCGTTGAGCAGCACCTCCTGGCCGATCTGGAGCTGTTTCACCTCGATGTTCGGCTGTGCCGCCACCCGAAGCTTCCGGTTGCCTGTTGCGACGTCGACCGAGCCGTCCACATTCACCTGGAGCACGGTTCCGAAGTTGTTCGGCGGTGCGGTGAGCTTGTCGACCTCTTCGCGGAGGACGCCCAGTTGCTGCCTGGCTTCCTCGAGAACTGTCGCGAGCTTGTCGTTTTGTGACGAGGCGCGCTCCAGTCGAGACCTGGTTTCCTCGAGGTCCGATTCGAGCTGGCGGATCTGTTCGGGAGCACCTGAGGCGCGTCGACGTAAGATGGCCACTTCTTCCTCAAGGGCCTGCACCAACCGCCGCAACTGTGCTGCGTCGTCCTGTGTCTGTCTCTCGTCCACGGCTTCCTTTCCTGTTTGGTCGCCTCTAGGCAGTATACGAACAGCTTGAATTACTTCGAGTCTTAATGAAATAGGCCTCCTGGACCGTGCAGGCCGACCGTCAACCCGCCCCGATGACGCGGCGCATGAATACCAGGAACCCGGTATGGCCCACCATCGAGTGCCCCGGGCGAACGCTGCGCCCTGAGACATTCCACTCCCGCATCAGGAACTCGGACACCTCCACCTCTGCGAACACACCGAGCTCTCCGGCGCGTTCGACGGTTGTCTGCACTTGGGGCACGGTAGGGAGATACGCACAGATCACACCACCGGGCCTCATATGGCGCGCCGCGGCATCGAGCACCGACCACGGCTCCGGAAGATCGAGAATCAGGCGGTCCGGATCGACTTCCTCGACGAGGTCGCTCACGTCACCCACTCTGAGGTCGAGATTGGGAGGAACCTCACCAAACCATCGAGTTAAAGCCTTGCGGGCGTGGTTCAAATGATCCTCGCGGATATCGACCGACACCACGGATCCCTCCGGCCCCACGGCGCGGACCAGGGCCATCGTCAGCGACCCGCTGCCGGTCCCGGCCTCGAGAACGCGGAGCCCCGGTGCGATGTCCGCATAGACCAGAATCGGCCCCAGGTCCTTCGGGTAGACCACCTGGGCTCCCCGTTTCATCTTCAGGATGTAGTCGGCAAGGCGCGGGCTGAGGAGCAGGAGCTCCCCTCCCCCGCTGGACCGGACCCGGGTTCCGTCCTCGGCGCCGATCAATTCGGTGTGGGGAATCGAGCCCTGGTGGTACTGGAAGGTCCGGCTGCTGTCCAGCTTGAGAAGGAAGTGGCGGCCCTTCCCGTCGATTAGGAGGGCGGGGTCGCCCTCGGCGAAGGACATCAGAAGAGGCTGATAGCCGCAATAGCCAGGCTGAGCACCATCGCCACGACGGTGACCCAAACGACGATCTGAACGAACTTCTTGTTTCGCATACCGCTTTTCTGTTCTAGGGTTCGCCCACGGTAGAAGATGAACAGGATCTTTCGCACATTATTGGGTACCAGCGATCTCAGGTCGGCCGGGGTCAGCCGCGTCTGGCATGGTTTGCGCCAGGGTGACCGGCGCGAGCTCTATCTGGGGGTGGCCATGGCCGCCGTCGCCGTCCTCCGGCAGACCCAGGGCCAAAAGGAACTGATCTTTCGCAAGAAGCTCCCCGAAGGAACCGCGCTCGTGATCCACAACCGGAAGAAGGGCGACCCGAAGATCGAGGTCATCAAGCCGTAGCCGGAGATCAGACCTTGTAGACTTCCACCACTGACTTGTTCTTCTTCCCCTTGCGCCTTCCCAGGAAGAAGGCAGCCAGAACCGCTCCGACCACGGAGACACCAGCGAGCATCGCCTTGTCCTGAACCGACTCCTTGGTTTCTTCCACCGTCCCGACAATCTGGCGGGCTTTCGCCTCTATGTCGTCTCTAGACACTGTCACTGCTGATCCTCCATGCCACCAAACCTGCTGCGGCGGCTCCGACGACTGCTGTTATCAAACGGGCGAGCACTACGTACCACTCCGATGCCGGTAGCACCATCTTCATCAGGGCATACACACCGAGCAGCCCGAAGAAACCGCCCAGGGAGAAGAGAATGGCGCCGCCGATACCCATGCCTGCGTGCCGACCCAGTTTCTTGGCCGGGTCGACCACTTCCTGGCGGAGATAGTCCTTCGACATGTCCGCCAGGTCACGGACGAGTTGTGGAAGCTCTTGGAAATCTGCCATAGGTATCGACTGAAGGCTAACAAGTGCTGGACGTAGTGACGACCACGGTTATGGTGACAATCCGGTGAGCAACCCCCGTTCCCTGATTTCTCTAGGCCCCCGCTATCTCGCCTTGTGGGTGGGCCAGGCCGTCTCTCAATTCGGAACGTACGTCGCCTATCTGAGCCTTCCGCTACTCGTCGCCTACATTCACGAGCTTTCCGGGGAGGTCTCGGTCCTCGACTTCTCCATCACTTACGCCCTGGAAACGGGCCCGACCCTCATCGTGGGATTGGTCGGGGGTGTGTTACTCGATCGATGGCATCTCCGGCCGATGATGGTGGCAACAGACCTCTTACGGGCTTCCGCCTTCTTTTACCTGGCGGCCACCATCGACAGTTACGGGGTCGTCACCGTGTTCGTGGTCTCCTTCCTGGTTGGGTCTTTGACGACCTTGTTCGATGGGGCGATGTACTCGGTGGTCCCTGGTTTGGTCCCCGAGCACAGGCTCGCCCAGGCAAACGGCTTCATCGCCGCCAGCCAGCAGGCCAACTTCGCCCTTGGCCCCCTGGCTGCCGGGATCCTCGCATTCAGCACCGGGACGCCGGCGCTCGGGCTGTTCCTCAACGGCGTGACGTTTGTTGTCTCGGCGATCTCGCTGTATTGGGTGGGGCGGGTCGCCCACCACAGATCGTCTGCTGACGAGAGGCAGGGCTTCATGACCGAGGCCGCCAACGGTGTCCGATACATCATGGCTGAGCCAAGACTTCGCATCACGACCATCGCGTCTGCGATACCGAATTTCGTATTCGGGTTCGTCGAGTCAACATTCGTGGTTCTGGCATTCCTGGTTTTCAGGGTGCAGGACGAGGCACAGATCGGGATCCTGCTCGCTGCCTTCGGACTGGGCGGTCTCATCGGCGCCCTTGCTGCCCCGGCCATAATCCGGCGTTTCGGCCTGGGCCGGACGATGACTGCCGGAATGGCGATTACGGGAGTCTGCCTGGTGATAGTCATGAGGACCGAGTACGGGATTGTCGCGATTCTGCTCCAGATGGGGTGGATGTTTGGAATTGGCCTGATCAACGTGGCGCTGGCAACCATCCGGCAGCACTACGCCACCCGGGCGATGCTGGGTCGGGTCATCACGGCCTCCCGGGCTATCGGCTGGGCGACACTACCGATCGGAGCGCTGGTCGGCGGTTGGTTGGGGAGGGACGAGGCCAACTATCCGCTGGTAGCCAGAGCCTTCCCGATTCTCATCATCGGTACCGCCATCTGGATGTTCACCACTGTGGTGTGGCGGGACACCTTCGGGCCGAGGGAGGAAAGCGGCGACCAGAGCGAGATCACCGCCTGATCGACTTTCTCGGGATACGAGCAAGACCCGGGCAGGGAGGCTACCCGGGTCTTTTGCTATCGAGGGAGAGGTTTAAGGGCGGGTCGGTCGACGAGGTGCGGGGTCGGGTGGGGCGTTGACGGTCGTCGAGTTGTCGTACTGCGGATAAGTGGCTTCCTGCCAGTTCTCGTCGGATGTGGTCACCGAAACCACCTTCACTTCAACCGACACGACACCGGTGGTCTTGTTCTTGTGGACCTTCAGATCGTTGTCCCACACCTCAAAGGTGGACTCGCCGTTGGCAGGAACGTAGAAACCGTCGACCTTGGTGGTGGTGGTCTTTCCCTTGTGGTCAGTTCGGGTGATCTCAAGGGTCAAGTGCTGATGACGGTTGTGGTCGTTCTGGTACTGGACGGTGGCCTTCCATGCTCCCTCCCCGCCGTGCTTGTCGTTGTTCCACCAAAAAAAGGAGGCGTCAGTAGAGGCAACCACTGCCTCCGATCCCGGAGCGGGAGCATCATCGCCATCACCCGGAACAGGAGCATCATCATCATCACCCGGAACAGGAGCATCATCATCATCACCCGGAACGGGCGCATCATCGTCGCCACCCGGAACAGGAGCATCATCGTCGTCCTCTTCGGGAGCGGGAGCTTCGTCACCCGGGTCTGAGGAATCGCCGCCGGCGAGAGATTGGCCGATGGCATCGAAGGTGTCTTCGGTGTTGTGGCCGACCATGGAGACGGCCGGAACGGCGATGACGGCAACCAGAGCAGCCATCAGAGCGTACTCCACCATCGCGGTCCCGCGGTCGGAACAGGTGACGTACTTCAGGAGAGATTTCATATGGATCTATCGTCGTCAACCCACAAAGCTGGATGGGGCTATGGACCCAACGGCGTGGGTCCTAGTACCCAAAGCTTTCAGAAAACCGCCAACGGCTCCTGTTTTGGGGCACCAGCCCAAGGTTTCCGATGTCTCGCGGCATCACCTTCCTATGTCCTTAAATCATCCACCGTCGACATCCCTCAAGGGCTCATAGCTCGAGCAGATATCGGAGGATCTGAGCGATCTCGAACATCGGCTCGGGGCCGGCGACTCCGAGGCGACCGACGAGCCGCCGCTCCGACACTGGCTTCACATCCTCACACTTGGCATAACTCGGATGATGGAGACCCGACTCCCCCTGCTCGATCTCCACGTGCGAAGGAAGCTCCCGGCGCGTCGATGTCAGGGGAACTACCAGCACCACGCCGGAGGGCCCCTCGTGAAGAGCGTCCGTCGACACCACAACTGCGGGACGGATCCGGGCCTGTTCCCGTCCGACCGGCTCCCCAAACTCGGCAAGCCATATTTCGCCTCGGCGAGGGATCACCCTGAGATGTCTCCGAGCGCGCCTTCCTCGGCTCGCCGCTCCTGTTCGATCTCAGCCCACGCCGTGGGATCGTTCCGAAGCTCCTCGTAGCGCCGATTGAACGTCTCAAAGAAGATCTTTCTCTCGAGAGCATCGACCGCCTCATCGAGAACTCGCGTCATCGGACGACCCGTAGCATTGGCAAGCGAAGCGAGTCGGTCTCGCGTTGCTTCACTCACGCGTATCGTGGTACTCATACGAGTAGTCTACCAAAACGTAGACAAACTTGTCTACGGGGCGGAAGGACCTTCGCCCAATCGACTGACGGACCATTGAGCCCGAACGCGTTTAGTCAGTGTTGTGTCGTGTCGGAGAAGCGTTCAGGTCTGCAACTACACAGAAGGCGGCGCTGGTGACGTCGTTCACCATTGGGTCATAGCAGCCTGTGCCGCGGGAAGGTGTATCGCAGCACTCCGGTGATCTGGCCAATGGCCGGGCACGAGGGCTGAAGATCATCTGACTCGAGCTCCCAACCTGCATTCTCCGCTGCCGCGAGCACATCATCCACTACTTGATTTATGTCCGTGTTGCCGGTGGTGTGTTATCACATGTTCTCTCCAGCAACGGCAACACATGTAGAACATCGGCGGGCGTGGCCCGATCCCGAAGCGCGAATTATCTAGATGGATAACGGCTGTCGCATCAGGCGGTCAGGGTCCGAAGATCCTTCATCATCGCCAAGCAACGGTCACCACCTCGACCGGTTCCTCGATCCCCTTCAAGGTGACGGTGCGCCGCTCTCCGAGCGTCACATCC
>JBBDHT010000064.1:0-4488 GCA_040880765.1 Acidimicrobiia bacterium
ATTCAACGGACTCCTAGGTCAGACCCGGATATGCCAGGCCGGTGTTGGCGTGGCAGTCGTATCCGTGCGGGTTCTTTGCCAGGTATTGCTGGTGGTAGTCCTCGGCGAAGTAGTACTCGCCGAGAGGCGCGATCTCGGTGGTTATCGGTCCGAAGCCTTTGGCTGACACCACTTCCTGATAGACGTCGCGGGACCGTTTCGCCTGGTCCATCTGGTCGTCCGTCGTCGTGTAGATCGCCGAACGGTACTGGCTTCCGATGTCATTGCCCTGCTGCATCCCCTGGGTCGGGTCGTGGGTCTCCCAGAAGACGCGGAGCAACTCGTCGAAGGAGACCTCAGCAGGTCGGTAGACCACCATCACCACTTCGGTGTGCCCGGTACGACCGGTGCAGACCTCCTCGTAGCTCGGGTTGGGGGTGTAGCCGCCGGCATAACCGGCCGAAGTCGTGTACACGCCCGGCAACTGCCAGAACCTGCGCTCCGCACCCCAAAAACACCCCATACCGAAAACGGCGACTTCGGTGTCATCCGGGTACGGGCCTTCGAGAGGGTTCCCGTTCACGAAGTGCGAATCCGGGACCGATACCTTGGTGTCCCGGCCTGGAAGAGCAGATTCTGCTTCCGGCATCTGAGATTTCCTGCTTCCAAACATCACGAACCTCCTGGGTCCATTAAACAGCAGCCAGATCGATATCGGAGGGCGGTCAGTCCATCCCCGAAATCTTGGTCGGCCTTACTTTCATCACAACCCGCTCATCGCCCTCCTGATGCCATGGGTAACGATCTTTGTCGATGTACTTCTTTGCCATTCTCGATATGAAGTCGATATCAGGATCCGGTTCGATCTCGTCCAGTTCTCCGCGAATCTCGATATAACGGTAGGGATTCTCGGGGTCCATCACCGATAGCGACGCCCGCTTATCCCGGTGCAGGTTGCGGTATTTTTGCCTGCTGGTCGTAAGGCTGAACTTGATGTGAGTTCCGTCCCACTCGAACCAGACCGGGCTGGTATGCGGTTCGCCGTCGGGACCGATGGTGGCCATGTGGGCAAACGACTTGGTCTTCCACGCGACAAGGTCGATATGCGAATCGGGAATCATGAAGTGTCCTTCGGCTGGCTCAGCTATATCAACGGTACACCCGCCTCCACCATTCCCCCGGGGCTCCCAATCTGTTGGGTAATGCCGCGTCCCTATTCAACAGGGCCCGTTCTCAGTTCTCCTCCGACCCGGCAACCACTAGCCTTTGAGTTGACCTATGAAGCCACTGCGCTTTCTGACCATCGTTCTGGCCATGGCCATGGCTGTTTCCGTTATCACCCCTGACGGCTCGGTCGCTCGCGCCCAGGATGTCGACCAGGCCGAGCAGGACGCCGCCGAAGCCAGGGAGAGGGCAGAGGCCGCCACCGGACTGGTCGATTCTGCCGTCGCCAACCGTGCCGAGATCGAGCTGGAGCTTGCCGCGACAATCGAACGCCTCAACCTGCTGGCCGACGAACTGTCGACCCTTTCGGTGGGATTGGATCGGATCTCCGAACAGCTCGGGTTCGCCGACCTCGAATTGGCCGGCATCCAGACCGATATCGAGTTGAGAGCCGTCGACGCCTACATGAACGCCCTATCCGGGGCGGGGATGACGGTGGTCAGCTCCCGCAACGTCGAGGAGGCGATGATCACCGGCAAGGTCGTCGAAGACGTGATCGGCGCCCGGCATGCTGAGATTGGCGGGCTGGTCGTCAAAAAGAAGGATCTCCAACAGTTACAGGCCAACTTTGCCACACAGCACGAAGCTGTCGCGGCGAAGCAGGCGGAGTTCGACGCCGAAGTCGAGCACCTCGCCGAACTGTTCGACCGGGCCGACACAGCCGTCGGAGAAGCAGTCCGGGCAGCTGCCCTGGCCGATATCGAATACCGCTCCGCCCTCGACGACGTCTCCACAGCCAAAGCGAAAGCTGCCGCGGAGGAACGCCAGTCGGACAACGAGACAACCACCACGACCACGACACCGCCGGGAACCGGAGCTACCACGACCACGACCCCTCCGGTCACCACCACACCCGGAGATGGTGGGGAATACCCGTGGACGCCACCGCCCGAGGTCGAGCAATGGCGCGGGCTCGTCTCTCAGCATTTCCCGTCGAGCCGGGTGGACGAGGCCCTTCACATCATGTGGTGTGAGAGCCACGGCGACCCCGAGGCGTACAACCCTTACTCAGGAGCGTCCGGGCTATTTCAGTTCATCCCTTCGACGTGGGCCACCGCGGCACCGTCAGCCGGGTACGGCGGAGCGGACGTGTTCGACCCGGTGGCCAACACCGCAACTGCGGCCTGGTTGGCGGGGGAATACGAGCGGCTCGGCCTGTACTACTGGCAGGCGTGGAATTGCAAGCGGGTCCTCTACTGACCTGAGTTGAGCCGGCCAGCGTCGGCACGGGCCGAAGTCGACCGCCCGGCCCACCACAGGGCACTGAACACCGGCACGAGCATCAGCAACAGGGCCACACCAAGTATTCGGACAATCCAGACCTGTCCGGCAAGGCGCTCCGAAGCGTCGGTGATCACCGACTCGGCATCACCGGCGGTCACCCTGTAACCCGCAATCAGTTCTCTGGTGGTGTCCACCTGGCTCTGCAGCCCGACCAGCGAGTCGCCGACAACCGTCAATTCATCTCTGAGCCGGTTCAGGGTCACCGTCAAAGAGAAGAGATTGGCGGAGTAACCGGAGAGGGAATCGCGCAACTCGCCGAGTTGGATGTTCACATCAGTGAGCGCCTCATCCATCGGCACTTCGGGGTCGTAGTCGACACCCACGAATGAGAGGGCGCCCAGCACACCATCGACCACGTTTGCAGTGTCTATCAGCCCGTCCATTGCCGCCTGTAGGGAATCTATCTGCCCCGGGATCTCGGTCTGGAGCAGCCTTCCCGAGGAGAGAACGACGGTACTTATGTCACCCAAAGCGACATTCGTCTGGGTAAACACTCCGTCGATTCCGACCATTGTGTCGGAGACGACAACCAGGGACTCGTCGACGACCGCAAGCGTGTTGTCCAGGGCCTGCAGGCCTTCGGCGGTGACTTCAAAGCTGTCGGCGAGAGTCTCGACCCACGGCCCCACGGCAAAGGCGAAGAAGATCGAGGCCACCAACGCGGTGACACCACCTGCTATCCCGGTGTACTCCCAGGTCTTCGAGAGCCATTCGGGCGGGGCATCGAACATCCGGGACGAGCCTATTGATTCCAAAGCCGGATGTGCCCGATGATGCTCACAGGCGGGACGGTAATGCCCAAACTGTCGAGAAGGAGTGCACCGGATCGACAGGAAGGCAGAATCCCGCCAACAATTGAAGGCCAACCGAAGGAAGCGAGATGGGCAAGCGATATTTCAAGCCGGCGATATTCGAGTTCCTGAAGGAACTCGAGGCGAACAATGAGAGGGCCTGGTGGGATGAGAACAAGGTGAGGTACCAAGCCCTGATTCGCGACCCGGCACTGGAGTTCATCTCGGATTTCGAGTCACGGTTGGAGAGATTCTCCCCCCACTTCGTCGCCGACCCGCGAACGGTTGGAGGCTCGCTCATGCGCCCCTATCGCGACATGCGGTTCTCCAAGGACCAAACCCCGTACAAGACCAACGTAGGGATCCAGTTTCGCCATGAGTCCGGCAAGGATGTCCACGCCCCGGGGATCTACGTCCACATCGAGCCCGGCTCCAACTTTACCGGGGTCGGGATGTGGAGCCCGGAGACCAGAATCGCCCATGCGATACGGGAACGAATCAACGACGACCCCGATGGCTGGCGGAAGGCTGCCCATGCCGGTTCATTCAAGGAACACTGGAGCCTGAGCCACCCGGAGGAATCCCTGAAGCGCCTCCCCAAGCAATACGACTCCGATCACCCGTATGCCGACGACATGAGGCGCAAATCATTCATCGCCAGCCGGTTGTTGTCGCAGAAGGCAATCACCTCATCGGACTTCGCCGACGATCTCGCGGCGTATGTGGAGAAGGCCCGGCCATTTGCCGCCTTTCTCTGCGATGCGGTAGGCCTTCCGTTCTGACAGTCGGGTGAGCACCGGGTGTCAGATGGGTAGACACCGAACCGGGCAACGCCTACATTGATCACGGCTATTGCTGGGGTGCAATCTGACAGAACATCTTGGGGTTATCGATCTCGGCGACACAGAAGTCGAGGTAGCGATCAGTTTCGAGGACTCGCGGCTCCGACTCACATCGGCCGGTAGTGAGATCGGTTACTGGGAGCGGCCAAAGTACCAGCTGTCCCGAGCGGACAGGGCAACCTTCATCATCTCCGCCGAAGGCGATGACCTGTCTTTCAAGCCTCTCCATCCCGAGGAGTTCGCAGTCGCCGCCATGAACGGCACCGCGCAAGAAACAAAAGTGGTGTCGCACCGGAAGAAGCGTGGCCGCCATGATGGGACCGACAGCGCCGAAACCGTCCCGCCGGCAAGACCCATAACCCTGGTGG
>JBBDHT010000064.1:4588-15704 GCA_040880765.1 Acidimicrobiia bacterium
GATGGGACCGACAGCGCCGAAACCGTCCCGCCGGCAAGACCCATAACCCTGGTGGGCTTCTACTTGCTGGCAGCGGGAACCGTGGCCATGGGGGTCTGGGCACTGATGGAGATTATTAGCTGAACCAGATCGTCGACTGAACCAGATCGTCGGCTGAATCAGATCGTCGGCTGAATCAGATCGTCGGCTGAGTCAGATCGGCGAGTCCATCCAATCATCGACCCGCTCCAGCAGGTACTCGGAGACGTCGTGGGAACGGTCGAGCACTTCACAGAGCTGTTCGCGTCCGATCATGATGTCGACCAGGTTCACGGTGCTCTTGCCCACGAGTTGCAGCCTCCGCTCCGGGGCGTCGGCAAGGGCGCCGTACGAGTCGATAGCAGACACCTCGATCACGAGGTCGAGCCCCCCGAGGCCTCCGAGATCGGTGGCCAGGACCAGTAGGTCCGGCGGTTGAACCAACGGCGGGACCGCCCAGTTGAAGTAGAGGTCGAGGCCGTACTCGGCTTCGGGCTCTTCGAAGTCGGGGCCCATCTCCTCGATCTTGCTTATCAGAGAAATCAGAACCTTCGGGTCGACGTCGAGGGCGAGGTGGAGGTCGATGGGCCCTCCACAGCCGGCCTCAGGGTGGAGGTCGACCTCCCAGGACTGCCGCAGCGAATAGGTCTCGACGATGTGTCGTTCGTCATGTACGTGGAAGCCGTGCTCGACGGCGTGCTCTTTCAGGTCGGCGATGAAGCCGGCAATGTCAATGGCCATTCACAGTGAGGATATTGGATTGCGAGGACAACTGACAGATCATTACCGGCGGATGCAGGAGGGCGAGTCGAAGAACCGTTACCTGCGCCGGCGCCAGCCGACGAACAAACCGACGACAAATGTGAGCAAAGCGGTCACTGGCAAAGGCGCCCGCTTCTGCGGTGGGCCCGCGGGGTCTTCCTCCCGGAAGACGATGTGACTGTCGTCGACTTCGTAGACCAAACGTCGGTAGCTCTGGGTGACTTCGGCGCCGAACAGGAACACCGAAGACAACAGGTAGGCGAGGAAGAGGAGGATGACGATCGAACTCGACACGCCAAGCGCGGTCGGCTCACCAAACTGTGAGAAGTAGAAGCCGGTCAGATAGCCGGCGACCGAAAAGAGGGTCGCGGTGAAGAACGCTCCGACCCAGACCGGTTTCCAGGGCAGCTTCCGCATCGTCAGGGTCTGGAACACAAGGCCGAACATCAAGACCAGGAATGCGTAGGCGACAACAAACCCGAGCACACCGATAAAGGCGATCGGGATGTTGAGGAATCGCGAGATCGCCGACCCTGCGATCTGGGTGGCGGCGTTCACGGCGAACAGGGCCGTGATCGAGATCCCAATTCCCACAGTCCAGAGCACACCAACGAGGCGCTGCACCGCCACCGCGAGGATGGCGCGCTCGAATGGGAGGGGAACCTCGAAGATCTGGTTGAGATCACGCTGCAGTTCGAGGAACAGAGTCGAAGACGACCACAGCAACAGCACGACTCCTACAACAGCGGCCGCTTCGGCGCTGTTGAGCGCGCTGTCGAGGAGCCCGGACATCAGATCGGACATCCCGGAACCCGCAACGTCGGTGACTGCGTTGATGATCGCGGTCCTCACCTCCCGGTTGCTCCCAACGACGAAACCGGCGACAGAGACGGCAATCACCAGCATCGGGGTAATCGCAAACACTGTCCGAAAGGAGATGGCCGCAGCCATCCGGCCACCGATGTTCTTCCCGTAGTCGCTGGCGGCGCCCTTCAGGACCGACACTGCAGTCTTGAATTTGCCGGGCTTCGAATCGCTCATCTGCCTTCAGGTTATCGGGACATACAATGCAACCCGTGAGTCATCCCTTCCCGGCGCCGGTCAAGACGATGGAGGCGCGCACCTCCGAGAGCTGGCCAAAAGGCGAACACCTCTATGAGCCGAAGTGGGATGGATTCCGCTCTCTCTCCTGGTCGTCGCCCGATGAGCGCATCGACTCGAGAAACGAACGCCCACTCCTTCGTTACTTCCCTGAGCTCCGTCCTGCGCTCGACCAGTTGCCAGCGGGAACCGTCGTCGACGGCGAGATCATCGTCGAAATCGACGGCGCGACCGACTTCGACGCCTTACAACAGAGGATCCATCCCGCCGAATCGCGAGTCAACATGCTCTCGGAGAAAACTCCTGCCGAGTTGATCGCCTTCGATCTGCTTGCATACAAAGGAGAGGACCTCAGAGAGTCGCCGTTCACCGAAAGGCGGGAGGCGCTCGTCGACTTGCTGGGATCTCTGGGCCAACCCTGGCACCTCACCCCTCAGACCGAAGAGGAGACCGTGGCGAAGCGGTGGTTCGACGAATTCGAGTCTGCGGGCTGCGACGGGATCATCGCCAAAAAGCCAAAGCTGATCTACCAGCACGGGAAGCGGGCGATGACCAAGATCAAACACCGGAGGACGGTCGATGTCGTCGTCGGGGGTTTCCGGGAGCACAAGGACGGAGCCAAAATCGGCTCGCTGTTACTCGGCCTCTACAACGAGAACGGCGACCTGCACTTCATCGGGCACTGCTCCGGCTTCCCCGATACCGACCGGGTCGAGATCTTCGACCGGTTCACCGAACTGGTAGCCGACGACAGCTTCGGGGAGGAGGCGCGTATGCCCGGCGGGCAGAGCAGATGGTCCGGGGGCAAAGACCTCTCCTGGACACCCGTCAAGCCGGGGGTCGTGATCGAAGTGAGCTACGACCAACTGGAGGGAGACCGATTCCGCCACGCCACCCGATTCCACCGTTGGCGCCCGGACAAGGACCCGGTCGACTGCACCACCGAGCAACTCGACCTACCCGGGGGCCCGGGATTTCGCGACGTCGTGGCTACCTGAATACGCCTCATGCCGACCTCAGGGATAGATCAGGGGTCTCCCCCATTGGCGTTGTCGGCGCGATCGACAAGAGTGTGCAGTTCGTGACAGATTCAGTTGTACAGGTAGCCGGCCTCACCCACGACTACGGGGAGGTGGTTGCTCTCAAGAACCTCGATATCCAGATCCCCGTCGGGATAACCGGCCTCGTTGGCGCCAACGGCGCCGGGAAGACGACTCTCCTCCGGATCCTGCTCGGCCTCATCCACCCCACCGAGGGAAACGCATCGGTTCTCGGCCACGACAGTGAGCGGGAGCCGCTCGAAGTGCGGAGCCGGGTGGGGTACATGCCGGAGGGCGACTGCATCCCCGATGACCTGACTGCAGCCGAGTTTGTCGCCTATACCGCCCAGCTCGCCGGCCTGCCCAAGAGCGAATCGAAGCGAAGGGCCTCCGAGACGCTGTTCCTGGTCGGGTTGGCTGAAGAACGATTTCGCTTCCTCGGCGACTTCTCGACGGGCATGAAGCAAAGGGTGAAGCTGGCCCAGGCCCTCGTCCACGACCCCGATCTGATCCTCCTCGACGAGCCGGCGTCGGGGCTCGACCCCAAGGGCCGGGACCAGATGCTTGCCTTGATCCGCCGCCTCGGAGAGCTCGGGCTCAACATCATCATGTCCTCCCACGTCCTCACCGACATCGAACAGACCTGTGAGTGGGTGGTGATGCTCGATGGCGGCAACCTGCTCAAGTCCGGTCCCCTCGGAGGCTTCGACCGGCAGAGCACGGTCCTCGTCGAAGTCATCGACAACGCCGAGGATGTCGCCCGCCGGCTTTCCGAAGCGGGTATCGAAGCCCATGTCGACCATCGTCGACTGGTCGTCGGCCCCGGCGATGCCCTTCTCGAATCGAAGATCGTGTCTGCTGTGGCCGCAGCTGACGCCGGGTTGATCCGGATGATCAGGTCTTCGGCCTCTCTCGAGGACCTGTTCATGGAGGGGAGCCCTCTTGGCTGATCGGGTCATTTTCGACCGCGGATACCGCAACTACGACGGGCCCAGGATGGGACCTTCCGGTGCACGGTCGGCCGTCTACCGCGATGGAGTGCGCCGCGTCCTCGGCCTCGGGCGCAAGGCGAGACGGAAGGTGTTCCCCTGGTCGCTGATTGCCATCGCGATGATCGCGGCCGCGATCATCATCGGGACTCACTGGGTGATCGGCAGCATTCAGGAGAGTGCGCGTGAAGGAATCCCTACCTATGGCGGCCTTTTTGACTTCTACTCCGGGATCTCTCTGCTGTTCATCGCCTTCTCCGGGCCACTGCTTCTCATCCCCGACCGCACCGACGGGGTCCTGTCGGTCTACTTCTCCCGCCCGCTCACCGTCGACGGATACCTCGTCTCCAAGTTCGGAGCTTTCGCCACTGTGGTCGGGGCGATCTACCTGGTGCCCCAGGTCCTGCTCCACCTCGGCCTCGGTCTCATCTCCAGCGACGGGTTTCTCCCCTACATGGGAGCCCACCTCGACATCCTGTGGAAGGTGCCGGTGGTCACGATGGGGTTCGTGGTGTTGCACGCCGCGGTCATCTTCTTGCTCTCCGCGTGGATCAATCGGACCGGGATTGCAGCAGCGTCCTTCCTGGGTCTCCTCATCGCCGGAGGCTCGATCGCCGGGCTGGTCTCTGAGGCTGCCTTCTCCGGGTCACGCTGGGTTGCGTTGCTCGCTCTCGACCATCACCCCAGGATCATCAGGGACGCCCTACTCGGTGACACCGTCCAGTACCCGGCCGAGACTGCCGGCTTCGGGATCTGGACGTCTGTGATCGTCATCGCCGCTAGCGCGGCGATCGCGGTGGTTGCGGTCCGGCGCCGCTACCGGAGGCTGGCATGAGCCCCACAATTGAGATCAAAGGGCTCTCGAAATGGTTCGGGAACAAGGTCGCCGTGTCGGAGTTGACAGTCGACTTCTCCCCCGGGGTCACCGGTTTGCTGGGGCCGAACGGAGCCGGGAAGACAACCCTGATGCGGGTGGTCGCCGGTCTTCAGATTCCCTCGCAAGGCTCGGTATCGATCCTGGGCAAAGACCCCCGGACGGACCCGGACATATACCGGCGAATCGCCCTCGTCCCCGAGGACGAAGCTGTGTATGGACATCTCACTGCCGCCCAGTTCGTCACCCTCGCCGCCCGCCTCTCCGGAGTCGACGGAGTCGGAGAAAGGGTGAGAGAAGCCATCGACACCGTCGAGATGAGCGAGTCCGCCGACCGCAAACTCGAAGGCTTCTCCAAAGGGATGCGACAACGGATCAAAATCGCGGCCGCCCTCGTCTCCGACCCGGAGGTCCTGTTGCTCGACGAGCCACTCAACGGTGCCGACCCGGTGCAGCGGGCACGGCTCATCGCATTGTTCCGCCGTCTCGGAGATGAGGGGAAGACGGTGCTCGTCTCCTCTCATGTTCTCGCCGAAGTCGAGCGGATGACCGACCAGGTGGTGGCGATGGTCGATGGTCGGCTCGCCGCGATGGGCCACATCTCGGAGATCCGTGCCGCGATGAGCGACAAACCAAGGCGGGTCTATATCGAGACCGACCAAACCAGGAAGCTCGCTGCCGCACTGCTCCAGCTCGACGGCGTAGTCGGCATCGAGCTCGAAGACGACCGGCTCACGCTCCAGGTCACCGACGCCCAGGGGTTCGCCAGGGGCCTGCCGGCGATCCTGGCCGACGGGCAGTACTCGGTGAACCGGGTGGAGCCGACCGACGAATCGCTGGAGTCGGTCTTCAGATATCTGGTGGAAGGCTCATGATCTATCTCATCGCCCACCTCTACCGGCGGACAATGCGCAAAGGCCGTCTGATCGGGCTGACCGCGCTGTCGGCCGTTCCCGCCTTCCTCTACCCCGTGCTCATCGCGAGCGGCTTGGAGGGTGCCGAACTCGGTGAGGCGTTCGTCGGGGTGGTGACCACCGCCGGTTACACCTTCGCCATCGCCGCCCTGGTCATCGCCGGGGGAATCCTGCGCGAGGAGCGGGACAGCGGCACCCTTCCCTACATCTACATGCGCCCCTACTCACGACTCAGACTGGGGGTGGCGAGTGTTGCCGCCGGGGCCGCGGCGGCTGTCACTCTCGGGCTCGCTGCCTGGGCACTCACCGTCATCACCGGGCTGTTCGTCGGGGCCGGGTTGTCGGTCACCGGACCGGCGATCACACTCTTCGTACCGGCGGCGATCGGGTATGCGGCAGTGTTTGTACCGCTCGGGTACCTGTTCTCCCGATCCCTGCTCATCGGCCTCGGTTACGTCCTGGTCGGGGAGACGATCCTCGCCTTCGTCATCCCCGGGCTCGCCCAGCTCTCCATCTGGCGGATCTCGATGTCGATCTACGCCAGCTTCGAAGACTTCGGCTCAGAAGGCCTCACCGGGCTGGGGCCGGTCGCAGCGGGAGCCGGAGGCGGCGCCGCCAAACTGGCGGTGGTGCTGGTGTTCGGGATCGCCCTTCTCACCTGGTCCCTCCGCAAACGCGACGCCCTGTAACCCCGGGATCCCCTCTGCACAGTGCACCGGGTTGCGGAAATCGCACCTTCCTGCACAGTGCAAACCGACCGACGGAGTAGAGGCGCTGCACAATGCACCGGGTTGCGGAAACCGCACCCTCCTGCACAGTGCAACCGGATCGGGAGGTTGCGCTAGTACTCGTCGTCGGGTCTTCGTTGCTTCGAGGGCTGGACCCGGGGCGGCTCCCCCGGCATCTTCGGGTAGTTGGGCGGCCATGGGGCTTCGCCGATCCCGTTCTGCTCGTCTCTGGCCACCCACTCCATCAGGGTGTCGATGCGACCCACTGCCTCGTCGATCCCTTCGGTGAGGTCGCCGACTTTTTGGTATCTCTCGCTGGCAAAACGGTCCAACGGGAAGTCCTCGATCTCGACATCGGGAAGCTCGGCCCAGGTGAGCGGGGCGGACACGTAGCCGGTGGGGCGGACTCCGTATGCCGAAGAGACCGACTTGTCCCGGGCGTTCTGGTTGAAGTCGATGAACACCCCGTGTCGCTCCTCCTTCCACCACTTCGTGGTGACCAGTCCCATGCGCCGCTCCAGCTCCCTGGCGAAGGCGAGGACCGCCCGCCGGGTCTGCAAAAAGTCCCAGATAGGCTCGATCCGCACATAGACGTGGATCCCGCGGCTCCCCGAGGTCTTGGGCCATCCCACCAGGCTGAGCTCATCGAGCAACTCCTTGGCCCCGAGAGCTGCCTCCTTCACCTGGCTGAAGGTGATCCCTGGAGTCGGGTCGAAATCGAACCGCAGCTCATCGGGGTGGTCGGTGTCGGAGTCCCTGACCGGCCAGGGGTGAAAGTCGAGACACCCCAACTGGGCGAGGCGTACAACATCGGCTGCTGTCCTCGGGACATTCATCCGCCCCGGGCGTTGCGAAGGGAACATGATCTGGACCGTGTCGAACGGTGCGTTCTTGCTGGCCCGTTTCTGGTAGATCGGGTCGACGTCGACATTTTCCATATAGCGTTTCAGCATCGTCGGCCGGTCTTTGAGCCCGCGGATGGCTCCATCACCAACAGCGACAAAGTGCTCGACCACGTCGAGCTTGGTCCAGCCGCGATCAGAGAACACCACCCGGTCCGGGCTCGAGATCCTGACCTCTTCGTCGCCCACCGGCACCATCACATGGTCAGCCATGCTTACCTGTACCTCTGATGTCACTCATCAGGATGAGACCTTAGAGAGGGGGAAGCCTGCAGTGAGCCTCGTTGAGACCGTTCGCGACTCGGTGATCGGGAAAGACACCGCCGTCCTCACCCCATTCGGCCTGAAACGGCTCACCTATGCCGACTACACCGCATCGGGGCGGTCTCTCTCCTTCATCGAAGATTACATCCGCTCCCGGGTGCTCCCGATGTACGCCAACACCCATACCGAGACCTCCGGCACCGGCCTGCAGACCACCAGGTTTCGAGAAGATGCCCGAAGGATCATCCGCGAATCAGTAGGCGGGAATGTAGAGGAGCACGCAGTCATCTTCGCCGGGAGTGGGGCCACCGGAGCTGTGGACCGGCTCATCGGGATCATGGGCCTTCGCATCCCAACGGCGATCAACGAGAAGTACCGGCTGGAGGAGATGATCCCGACCGCGGAGCGCCCCGTGGTCTTCGTCGGACCCTACGAGCACCACTCCAACGAGCTGCCCTGGCGGGAGACGATCTCCGATGTGGTCGAAATCCCCGAAGACGCCGATGGCCATGTCGACCTCGCCCTCCTGGAGGAGCGACTCATCGAGTACGCCGAGCGTCCCCTCAAAATTGGATCCTTCTCGGCCGCATCCAACGTGACCGGGATCATCTCCGATACCAGCGCCATCGCCTCGCTGCTCCACGAGCACGGTGCGCTCTCCTTCTGGGACTTCGCCGCTTCCGCCCCGTATGTCGGGATCGAGATGAGGAGCGCTTCGGACTCTGCCGACTACAAGGACGCCATCTTCCTATCGCCCCACAAACTCGTTGGCGGGCCAGGAACGCCGGGGGTGCTTGTGATCCGCAAGGAACTGTTGAGCAACGCGGTCCCCGCAGTCCCCGGGGGCGGGACGGTGCAGTACGTCTCACCCGAGAGGCACACCTACCTCGCCGACCCCGAACATCGCGAGGAGGGTGGAACCCCGGCGATTGTCGAGTCGATCCGTGCCGGACTGGTCTTCAAACTCAAGAATGAGGTCGGGGTCGACCTGATCAGGGAACAGGAGCACAAGTTCATCCGACGGGCGATCGAGTCCTGGTCGGCCAACCCCAACATCCGGATCCTCGGCAACCCCGAGTCAGATCGGCTTTCGATCGTCAGCTTCGTCATCAACCACCAGGACAAGATCCTGCATCACAACTTCGTCGTCGCGGTCCTCAACGACCTGTTCGGGATCCAGGCCCGCGGAGGCTGCAGCTGTGCGGGCCCTTATGGCCACCGCCTTTTGGGGATCGACAGCGAGACCAGCAACCGGTTCGAGAAGGTCATTGCCGAAGGATGCGAGGTAATCAAACCCGGATGGGTCCGGGTCAACTTCAACTACTTCATCCCTGAAGCGGAGTTCGACTACATCATCGAAGCGGTGCACATGACCGCCCGCGACGGCTGGAAGCTGCTCCCCCTCTACGAGTTCGAGCCGGCAACCGCTCTATGGCGCCACCGCGATGGTCTTCCGGCACCGCCGGCATCTCTCGTCGACTTCACTTTCGACGCGAAGACCCATTTGCCGGCGTCCTTGCCGATCGACGTCCTCGGCGACCACCTCCGCGAGGCAGCGGAGATACTTGCCAATCCAATCGACACCCACCCGACGGATGTGGAGCTAGCGGGAGAAGCCGAGGCCCTCCGCTGGTTCCCCAGCCCGAGCGAAGCCACCCCCCAGTGACCCCAGCGGGCGGAGGGATCGTTACTTGTAGAACGGGAGGCGGCGGATCACTTTCAGGGCTTTGCCCAGGATTCTGGTGTATTGCTCGTAGCTGATCCATGAGGGAGGCGCGAATGCGGGTCCAATCACCTGCACTGCGACGTTCTGCGACTCGGTGTACTTGAGCAGGCCCTCGGCGCCGTGCCTCCTGGAGAATCCAGAAGCCTTCATCCCGCCAAGCGGCGCGTCGTAGGTCGACCACGTTGCGGCGTATCCGTCGTTGACCCCCACCAGCCCGGCCTCGAGACGGGAGGCGATGTCAACGCCTGCCTTGACGTCAAGGGTCCACACACTGAAGTTGAGGCCCAGATCGGAATCGTTGGCACGGGCGATCGCCGTTTCGACATCGGGAACCGGGTAGATGCTCACCACCGGGCCGAAGGTCTCGGTGCGGCACAGCAGCATCGACTCGTCGACATCGGTGAGGACGGTCGGCTCGTACATCAATGGACCGATGTCGGGACGCGCCTTGCCGCCGGCCAGGAGGCGGGCTCCGTTGGCCACGGCGTCCTCAACGTGGTTGTGCACCGCCTCGAGATGCTCCCGGGTGATCATCGAGCCCATGAGGCCGCCGAACTCGTAGCCTCTGCTGAAGTCGAGTTCATGGACGGCGGCGATGAATCTGTTGGTGAATTCGTCGACGATCGCTTCGTCGACGTAGATCCGCTCGGCTGCGATGCACAGCTGGCCGGAGTTGGCAAACACCGCTCGAACAATCCCGGGAATCGCCCGGTCGAGGTCCGCATCGGCGAGGACAATGGCGGCATTCTTGCCTCCCAACTCCATCGACGCTCCAATCAGACGTTGTCCGGCCTGTTCCGCAACCAGCCTTCCCACGGCGGTCGAGCCGGTGAACATGACGTAGTCGACAGCACCGATCAGGGATGGGCCGATCAGGTCGCCGCGACCGGTGACCACCTGCAGCAGGCCCGGGGGCAGGCCAGCCTCTTCGAGAAGCGACGCCGCGTAGAGAGCGGAATAGGGGGTCTTCTCGTCGGGTTTGAGTACCGCTCCATTGCCGGCGAGCAGTGCGGCGATCGCATCGGAGATCGCGAGAGTGAAAGGATAGTTCCACGGCGAGATGAACCCGACCACGCCGACGGGGTGCCGGGACTCGTAAGCCCTGGTCAACCCAGGGAACGACACGGCTCGACGCCTCCGTTTGAGAAGACCAGGCGCGGTGTTCACGTAGTAGCGGGTGGTGGCGATCGTGTCGTAAACCTCCTCGAAGGCTGAAACCCGGGCTTTACCGGCCTCGAGCTGGACGAGGTCCATCGCCTGATCGGCGCGATCGATCAGAAGGTCGTGGAAACGGGTGAAGATCCGGCCCCGGGTGGTCGGCGAGAGCTGTTTCCAGTCGCTCTGAGCCTGGCGGGAGCGCTCGATTGCCCTTGCGACGTCTTCATCCCCGGCCTGAGGGATCGAACCGATCCTGGCTCCATTCGACGGCGCAAACACAGGGATCTGCTCGTTACCTCCATCGGCAACGTCGACCCGGGCTTCGAGCGATCTCAGCAGGTCTGCACTGATGCGGGGGGTGAGCTGGTCTGCTGTCAAGGTCACGGTATGAGCCTAGGAGTCCGTTGAATAATGCCGTTGTCCAGATTGGCGGCCAGGCGCGCCAATCGCAAGGCCGAGGTTTCGCCACTCCTCGGTCCGGAATGGCGGGGCCGAGAACGCAGCGAGTGGTGATGCCTGGTCGTCAAGATGGGTGACATGTATTTGTTCAACGGGCTCCTAAAGGAGAGCCGAACCCCGGGATATAGGGAAGTGCCGGAATTCAGTTCAGCTTTGGGAAAACGGCACCGTAACCTGGCGC
>JBBDHT010000065.1:0-15398 GCA_040880765.1 Acidimicrobiia bacterium
CTTCATCGCTCGATCCACTCCGTGATCAGTGCACCGACGACGTCTGGCGAGGTGACCTGGGAGTGATTTACCCCGGCGAGGATCTCCACCTCGGCAAGAAGTCCCCCTGCCTCCAGGGCCGCTGCGAAAGATTCGGAGAAGTCGAAGGGAACCACCGCGTCTGCATCGCCGTGGAGCAGAAAGACCTCGAGCTCCAAATCTTCCCCGATCAAGTTCAGGGGGTTGCCTGAGGACCACAGGGCAGGGTCAGTCTCCTCGTCGACGCCGAAGAATGGCACCAGGATCCCACCCAGCCTGCCAATGTCGTAAGGGCCTGCCAGGCCGATGAAACGATCCGGGGATCCCGCATCGGAAGGCTGGCACCCATCGTCGTAGCTATCGGCAACCAGGGCTACGACCGCACCGATATGGGCACCGGCGGAATGACCAATGACCGTGACGTCGCCGCTCGACCTGGGGTGACTGGCGGCGTAAGCGACAGCGCAGCTGACATCCTCGATAGCGCCGGGAAACCCGGGGGAGTTGATCGACAATCGGTATGGGGTGTTGACGGTGAGGTAACCCTCGAAGGTCAGGTACTCGGCGAGGTCGCCCATCGACGCCGGGCTGCCCACGATCCAACCACCACCGTGAACGAGAACCACAGCGGGGAAGGGGCCATCGCCTTCAGGAATGCCCACCTCTGCACCAGCGGGCGCCACCGTTGTTGTGCTGGTCGTAGTCGAAGTGGGTGGCATCGTTGTGCTCGGAGGCGTGGTCGTCGTTGTCGATGACGTCGTGGTACTAGTCGCTGGTATAGAAGTGCTGGTACCTTCGGAGATACCACCAGCGGCGCCGCCGTTACCGCTGCACGCAGCGACGAGGGCGACTGAGATCAGGAGAGCCGGGAGGCTGCCTTGCGATCTACGTGCCATTCGACTCTTGTCTCGCTTTCGCCCACTTTCCCTGCCGGGCTGTCTCCGGCCAGGCTCGACTTGAGAGCTTCTGCTTTTGCCTCGCCGACCACCAGAAACATGATGTGCCGTGCGCTGTTCAACATGGGATACGTCGCGGTCAGCCGGATTTCCCCGGAATCAGGGATCACGTTGGCGACGTAACGGTGGTGGGTCTCGTCGAGCGCCTTCGATCCGGGAAACAGCGAAGCGGTATGACCGTCGTCGCCGAGACCTAGGAGCACGATGTCCGGCGCAGAGTCCTGATGGAGGTCGCGCAGGAATCGGCCATAGAATCTCGCTGACTCTTCCGGAGACAGTTCTTCCGACCACTCAGGCCGGACCAGCCGCGCCGGGACATGATCGAAGAGGGCTCGAGCGGCCATGTTCCCGTTGGACCGTGGAGAGTCGTGGGGCACCCAGCGTTCGTCGCCGAGCCATGCAGTCACCTCTTCCCAGTCGGTAGATGACGCGGCGAGTTCTTGATAGGCGGCTTCTGGAGTGGAGCCACCGGCGAGCCCGAGTGAGAAGGTCCCCGGTGCATCGTTGATACTGCGGGACACAATCGCGCTGACTGCCCGGGCCACTTCGGCTGGGTTCTCATATACGAAGAGGTCCATGATGACCCGACGCTAACCGATATCCGGAGATTCTGGCTCAGGCAGGGTCAGTCGGTTGCGATGCGGGGAGGCCGGCCTCTCGGCCGGGAATCGGCTTGGGAGATCGATTCGATCTCGTCCTTCGCGATCTCGATGATTCTGCCTTCGTTACGTTCGGGCCAGGTGACCAGCAGTCGGTACGAGGCAGGACCGGTGCAAACCGGTATCCCGACACGGGTCTCGGTCTTTCCATTGCGCTTCAATTGGACGACCTGTTCGGTTTCGCTCATCTGTACCCGACCTCTCTATACCTATTGCGAGGCTGTGATAAACGTCGGCCGATGCAGTGCGCGGGTGGTTGGGCCGGTCCGTGAACGGCCGGTGACTGTTTTTGAGCGAAAGTCCCGATTTTGGGATATCGTCTCTCCGGAGTGCCTGAATCACCCGACCCGATAAGCCCGCCCGACCGACGCCTGCCATCGTGGTTTGTAGCCCTGGGAGGAGTGGCGTGGCGGTTGATTGCAATCGGCGTTGTCGTCTACTTCGGCTTCCAGGTGCTGCGGAGTGTCAGCGTCGTGATCATCGCGGTGGTCATCTCTTTGTTCCTGGCCTCTGTTCTCTGGACCCCCGTGCGGTGGTTGATCGACAACGCCAACTGGCCTCCGATGGTCGCCAGCCTCACCGCCATGCTGGGGGCGATCCTGGTTCTCACCGGCCTCATGTTCTTTGTCGTGCCCTCGATAGCCTCCAATTTCGACAGTTTGAGCAGCGATGTGTCCGCGGCCTGGGAGAGTCTGACTGAATGGCTGATAAGCGGGCCATTGGGCCTCAGCCAGAGTCAGGTGGATGGCTTCGTCGATTCCCTGCTGGAACAACTCCAGTCGATTCGCGGCGAATCTCTGCTTGGCGGGGCCTCGGCCGTAGCCGAGTTTTTCAGCGGCATCTTCCTGGCTCTGATCGTCACGTTCTTTGTCCTCAAAGATGGCAGGCCGCTGACCGAGAAGTTCATTGCTCGTCTCCCGGAGCGCCGCTCGGACGAGTTCGCCGTCGGCCTTCGGGCTGCATGGAAGACGCTGTCCGCGTACATGCGAGGGATTGCCCTGGTTGGCCTCTTCGACGCAACCGTGATTGCAGTCGGGTTGTGGATCGTTGGAGTCCCCCTTGTTCTGCCGCTGGCCATCCTGGTCTTCTTTGGCGCCTTTTTCCCTCTGGTTGGTGCTTTCGCCTCAGGGCTCTTCGCAGTGGCGGTGGCGTTCGTGAACGGTGGCTGGGTCGATGCTGTGATCGTTCTGAGCATCGTGGTTGTCGTCCAACAGGTCGAAGGTGATGTCGTGTTGCCGGTGGTCTTCGGCCAGACGATGAAGCTCCATCCGCTGGTGATACTTCTTGGAATTGCCGCTGGTGGGTTTGCTTTCGGCCTCCTCGGTGCCTTTCTCGCCATTCCGCTCATTGCGGTAACTGTCTCGGTGCATGAGGCGCTGCACGGCAATCACGACACGTCGTACTGGGGTTTGGTCAGGGGCTGAGCGCCGACCAAGATCGTCATCGTGCGCAAGCTGAAAATCGTGTGGGACGCCGGTGAGGTGATCGGAATCCTCGAAGGCTCCGGCGAAGACGGGGTCCTTCTCGCCCACGGCGCTGGTACCAACCAGGAGCACCCGAACATGGGGGCTCTGCGGAGAGGACTTGCCGCTGCCGGGCACACCGTGATGACCTTCAACTACCCGTACACCGAACGTGGGTCGAAACGCCCCGACCGGCCGGAGAAGCTCGTCGAATGTCATCAGGCGGCCGCAGAGGCGTTGCGACAGGATGTGGACAGGCTGTTCCTCGCAGGGCGGTCCATGGGCGGCCGGATGGGTACCTACCTGGCGGCGGAAGGCTACGACTGTGCCGGATTGATTCTCTACTCATATCCACTGCACCCGGCCGGCAAGCCGGAGAAGCTCAGGGTGGCCCACTTCCCCGATGTCACCCAGCCGATGATTTTCTTCCAGGGAACCCGTGATCCTCTCAGCCGGATGGAGCTGTTCGATAGGCACATCCGGACGCTGCCAAATGCCTCAGTGGAGATCCTCGAGGGTGCCAACCACGGCTTCAAGGGGGGCGGATGGACCCCGGACTCGATGATCGAGCGACTGGTTGCCGGTTCGACGGCTTTCATCCGGTCGATCTCGTCTGGCGAAAGTGGGCCAGTCACGGCATAATTGGGTTTCACCCCTCATCTTGAAGGAGATTTTTCAATGTCGCAGGTCACCTTGCGCGCCAACGCCGGTCGGACTCCCGGCTCGCGGGAGTCGCGCCGAGTCCGCCGCACCGGCAACGTGCCCGCAGTTGTTTATGGCCACGGAACCGAATCCCGCCCGATATCTGTCGATGCACACGATCTCCAGCTTGCACTGCACACCGAGGCCGGAACCAATGCGCTGATCAACCTCGAGATCGATGGCGAGAAGCCAATGCTCACGATGGCACGCGTCGTTGACAAGCACCCGTTCCGCAACGAGTACCGCCATGTCGATTTCGTGGCGATCTCCCTCGACGAGAAGCTCAGTTTCGAAATTCCGATCCACTTCGAAGGCACCCCGGCCGGTGTGCTTGAGGGTGGCGTGTTCTCGCCCCGCCGCACCACGGTCGAAGTGCTCACCCTTCCATCGACCATCCCTGACTTTGTCGAGCTCGACGTCTCGAGAGTCGAATTGAATGAATCGCTTCGTATCAGCGACTTGCCCGTGCTCGAAGGTGTGGAATACCCCGAGGATCCTGAAGCTGTGATCATGTCAGTCACCATTCCCGCAGCCGAGATCGAGGAAGAGCCCGAAGAGGTCGAGATGCTCGAGGGCGAAGAGCTGCCCGAAGGCGAGGAGGCTCCGGAGGGCGAAGAGGGCGAAGAGGGCTCCGAGGAGTCCGAAGAGGAAGCCTCCGACTGATCGCACGGTCGCAGCGAACCTTGCTTGTGGTCGGGCTCCGCAACCCGGGAAGCGACTACGAGCGAACCCGGCACAATGTTGGGTTCGAGGTGCTCGAGTGTGTGCTCGACCGACTTGGCGAGCGACTGGGGCGGGGCCCGCTCAGAGTCCACGGCCAGGTGGCGCAATCAGGGTATGGGGACACCAAGGTGATGTATCTCGCCCCCAACCGTTTCATGAACGAGTCGGGGGACTCGGTCCGGGCCGCCGCGCTCTACTACAAGGTCGTTGCAGAAGATCTGCTGGTGATCCACGATGACATCGATCTCCCCTTCGGCCGTCTCCGGATTCAGGTCGGGGGAGGTAGTGGGGGGCACAACGGGATCCGATCCGTCGAGAAATCCTTGGGCACCAAGGATTTCTCCAGATTGAAAGTTGGGGTCGGCCGTCCGCCGGGCTCGGTAGACCCGGCGACTTATGTGCTCAAGACATTCTCCCGCAAGGAGCGGCCAGCCGTCGACCTGATGGTCGAGATGGGCGCCGATGTCGTCGAACTGTGGTTGACCGACCGACCACGTGCCCAGGAGAAGGCCGCGCTATTCGAAGCGCACCCGCCCGACCACTAACTTCACTCCTATGGCTCAATTCATCGGATCCCTGGACCAGGGGACCACCTCAACCCGTTTTATCGTCTTCGATCACGGCGGGAAGATCGTGGCCTCTGACCAGAGGGAACACGAGCAGATCTTTCCCGCTCCCGGGTGGGTGGAGCACGACCCGGTCGAGATCTGGTCGAAGACGACCTCGGTGATCGAGGGCGCATTGAACAAGGCCGGGATCTCGCGAGGTGATCTGATCGCGGTTGGGATGACCAACCAGCGCGAGACCACCGTGGTCTGGGAGGCGGCGACCGGCCGGCCGGTGACCAATGCGATCGTCTGGCAGGACACCAGGACTGCCCACCTGTGTGATCTGTTGGCCCGGGAAGGGGGCAATGACCGCTTTCGCTCCAGGACCGGTCTTCCCATCGCCACATACTTCAGTGGCCCCAAGGCACGGTGGATCCTCGATCACTTCGAGTTGCGAGAACGCGCCGAGCAAGGTGAGGTCCTGTTCGGGACGATCGACTCCTGGCTCGCATGGAACCTGACCGGTGAGCATGTCACAGACGCCACCAACGCCTCCCGCTCGCTGCTGATGGACCTGGGGACCAGAACATGGGATTCCGACCTCTGTGTCGAACTGGGGGTCCCGTCGGCGATGCTGCCCCGGATCGTCGACTCGGTGGGGGTCATATCAGAGTGCCGAGGTCCGCTCGACGGCGTGCCTCTGGCTGCGATCCTCGGTGATCAACAGGCTGCCTTGTTCGGTCAGGTCTGTTTCGCTCCAGGTGAGACCAAGAACACCTACGGGACCGGGAACTTCATGTTGATGAACACCGGTCCTACCCCCGTTGCCTCAGCTGCCGGGCTGATAACAACCGTGGCACACACCGGCACTGTCGATGGGCCGGCATATGCCCTCGAGGGCTCGGTTGCGGTGACAGGGTCGCTGGTTCAGTGGCTCCGCGACAATTTGGGAATCATCACCAGCGCAGGAGAGGTGGAGGCACTGGCGGCCTCGGTCGAGGACAACGGAGATGTCTACTTCGTCCCGGCTTTCTCCGGCCTGTTCGCGCCGCACTGGCGGCCGGATGCCCGTGGGGTCATCGTCGGACTCACCCGTTTCGCCAACAAAGGGCACATTGCCCGGGCTGCGCTGGAGTCAACCGCCTTCCAGACCAGGGATGTTCTCGAAGCAATGGTGGCTGACTCGGGGGTCGATCTCACCGAATTGAGAGTCGACGGGGGCATGACCGTCAATTCGGTATTGATGCAATTCCAGGCAGACCTGCTCGACGTGGTGGTCGTCCGCCCCGAGGTCACCGAGACGACCGCCTTGGGCGCTGCCTACGCCGCGGGCCTCGCCTCCGGATTCTGGGACTCGATGGCCGAGCTCAGGTCGTTGTGGGCGGAGGAGGCACGTTGGGAGTCGACTATGGAACCACAAACTCGGGATCGCCTGGTGGGTCGATGGAAGGCAGCGATCCAGCGTTCACTGGACTGGGCCTGACCCTTCGGGTGTTTTCTGCCGTCATCTCATTACAATTGCAGTCCGAACACCTGAGGAGTTCCTGATTTCACTGGCCGACCTTCTGGCGCTGATT
This sequence comes from Acidimicrobiia bacterium, assembly GCA_040880765.1. GTDB lineage: Bacteria > Actinomycetota > Acidimicrobiia > Spongiisociales > ZC4RG35 > MA-ANB-1. Next base: position 6,647 of record JBBDHT010000065.1, read on the forward strand.
CGCATCGCCCTTGTCCCTGTGATCATGGCTTTCACCCGCTCCGACAGTATCGACCATGCCCTCGGGATCGCGGCCACCCTCTTCGCCGTGGCTGCTTTCACCGACTTCCTCGACGGTTACGTCGCCCGCCGGACCACGGGCGGAACCACCCTCGGTGCGTTTCTCGACACCACAGCAGACAAGATCCTGGTCACCGGAACTCTCTTTGCTCTGGTATCGATAGGCAGGGTCTCGATCTGGCCGGCGGTGATCATCGTCTTCCGTGAGTTCACGGTTATGGCCTTGCGTGGCGTCGTGGCCGAGCGGGGTGGCCTGATCCGACCTTCGACCTGGGGGAAGATCAAAGCGGTCGCGCAGTTCACCGCCATTTTCTGGGCATTCCTCCGTTTTCCCGAGACCTGGGGCCCCTGGTACTTCGATCAGTGGCTGATGCTCATCGCCGTAATTGCCACCGTGGGCTCCGCGTGGGGATACGTCTCTGCATTCTGGTACACCATTCACGCCGACGACGGAGAGGCTCCAGCTGTGGAGGTCGACTCTGACGGCCACCGCTTTATGGTCCCGGCCCCCGAGCCGGGTAAGGACGCGGAGTTTGAATAGCAACCGGCCGCCGTTTTCACCGTGAAGGTCGCCGTGACGGGGGGGTCCGGGGTCGTGGGAGCCGCAGTGGTTCGGATGCTTGTCGAGAAGGGTTACAACGTGCGGGCTCAGAATCGTACCGCCGGGAGCGGAGAGCTCCTGGAGGAAATGGGGGCTGTGCCGATCGCCGGCGACGTGCTCGACGTTGACTCCTTGCACCGCCTGTTTGCTGGTTGCGACGTTGTGTTCAACATTGCCGGGATCAACGAGATGTGTGTTCGAGATCCGGCTCCGATGGAACTGGTCAATGTCGAAGGTGTTTCGAATGTGGTCAGCGCGTGCCGCAGGGCACGGGTCCGGAGACTCGTTCACACTTCGTCTGCTGTGACCATCGGCGAACGCCAGGGCACGGTAGGAAGCGAGTCATCGGATCATCGCGGCTTTTTCCTCTCCGACTACGAGCGGACTAAGTATCTCGGGGAGCAGTGTTTGTTCGACAAGGCCGACGATCTCGAGGTGGTGGCGGTGAACCCGTCGTCGGTGCAGGGCCCGGGAAGGGCGACCGGGACGGGCAAACTCATTCTCGACGTGGTCAACGGGCGCCTCCGCTATCTGGTCGACTCGACGATCTCGTTGGTGGACATCGACGATTGCGCCCTCGGTCACCTGCTCGCGGCCGAACGGGGTGAGCCGGGGAGTCGTTACATCCTGAGCGGCGCCACGCTCAGTGTCAGGGAGGCAGTGGCGCTTGCAGCTGCGGCCTCAGAGAGGAATCTGGACCCCACGCTCGTCCCCGGTTTCGTGTTTACTGCGCTGGTGTCCGTGGCCGGTCCTGCGGCGCGTCTGGTGGGCAAGGACTTCCCGTTCTGCAGGGAGATGGTCCGTGTGATGCGCTTCGGTCATTCCTATGACGGCTCGCGCGCTGCCGCAGGCCTCGGATTCGAATACCGCCCGGTAGAAGAGACGATCAACAGAGTCATTTCCTGGTTTGCCACCGAGGGGCTCCTGAAGAGTTGAGTCCGGCCACGGTTAGCATCGACGGGTCGATGACCGCACCTCTTTCTCCGCTGCTCGACGGATGGCGTTCGACCCCCCTTCCTGACGCGGGCGGGGTCTGGGCAGTCGCGCACTCCGGGAGGGCCTTTGCCATTGCCGGGATGGTGAGTCAGATGGAGAGGACCGCCCTTGTGGTAGTGCCGGGCGAGAGGGAGGCAGAGGATCTGGCTGATGATCTCGCCCTCTTTCTCGACGACGTCGTGTTTGCCCCGGCGTGGGAGACGCTTCCCTTCGAGCATGTGTCTCCGAATCTTTCGACGATGGCGGGCAGGGCGCGGGCACGGCACCGCCTTCAGGAGTCGACACGGACCGGGACAGTGGTCGCCAGTGTGCGGGGCGCAATTCAGCGCTTGTCTCCGAGTTCCTTCACCCCGATGATCCTTGGCTCCGGCCAGCCGGTGCCGCTCGAACAACTTGGTACGACCCTTGCGGGCCTCGGTTATGCGCGAACCGATCGGGTGGAGGCGAGGGGAGAGTTCGCCGTGCGCGGTGGGATCGTCGACATCTTCCCGGCTCAGGCCGACGAGCCGGCTCGCCTCGACTTCTGGGGCGACGAGATCGAAGAGATCCGGGTTTTTTCGGCTGCCAGCCAGAGATCCGAGGAGGCGATTGACAGATTGGTCGTGTATCCGGCGCGTGAGCTACGGCCGGGGGGCCTTGTTACCGACGTGGCGTCGCAGCTCCTCACCTCCGCCTCGTGGGCGGCATCGACATGGGAGCGCATCGTCCAGGGCCAGGTGTTCTCCGGTATCGAATCCTGGTTGCCGTGGCTCGCCGACGAGGTCTCCCTAATCGACGAGGCCCCCGATGACGCGCTGTTGATCCTTACCGATCCGGCCAGGGCACGGGATCGCTCCCGGGAACTTCGTGACGAGGAAACAGATCTCGCCGCCGCGCTCGCTCCCACCTGGGGCGAGTCGGCACCTGTGGCGGGGGAGCATCCGATGCTCTTCTTAGACATCGACGAATCGCTTGGCCGCCGTAGCTACCTGTCGATGCCCTCTGCGCCCAAGGGCCCCTCTGACCCGGTGTTCGAGATTACGGGCTTTGATGCAGTGCCGGGGGACCCTGGGTCGGTCGCCGTGGCCATCAATCGGCTCCTAGAGCGGGGCACTACTCCAGTGGTGGCAATGGATGGGTCCGCCGCCGCCGACCGCGTCTCGGGGGTCCTCCTCGAACATGGCCTGTCCCTGGATCGGCTGGATCGTTTGGACAACCTGCGACCAGCCGTGGTGCCGACAGGTATCCACCACGGGTTCGTCGCCCGGCATCCGGCGGTAGCCGTGCTCGGGGAGCAGGAGATCGCCGGGAGGCGCCGGGCTCATCGTCGGGTCGGCCGGTCCCGGGCTGTGGGACAGCCCCAGTACCGCGATCTGGCTGAGGGAGACTACGTGGTCCACCATCAGCACGGCATCGGGAGGTTCGAGGGCCTCGTCACGAGGGCAATGATGGGAATCGAGAGGGACTATCTGATCATCAAGTACGCCGGGGAGGACCGGCTTTACGTCCCCGTCGATCAGCTCGCCGCCGTCAAGAAATACACGGGCGGTGAAGCACCGCGGATTTCGCGCATGGGAGGCAAAGACTGGTCCGACCAGAAAACCCGGGTACGCCACGCCGTGGCCGCCGTCGCCCAGGAGGTCGTCGAGCTCCACCGTCAGCGCGCCCGGGCGACAGGCCATGCCTTCGAGCCGGATAGCCCCTGGCAGTCGGAGATGGAGTCGACATTCCCGTTCGAAGAGACGGTCGACCAGGACCGCGCCATATCCGACGTCAAGGCCGATATGGAGTCGCCGAAGCCGATGGACCGTCTCGTCTTCGGCGATGTCGGCTTCGGCAAGACCGAAGTCGCCATCCGCGCCGCATTCAAGGCAATACAGTCAGGTCACCAGGTTGCCGTGCTTTGCCCGACGACCCTCCTCGCCCAGCAGCACCACCAAACATTCGGTGAGCGCTTCGCCTCCTATCCGATCCGGGTGGAACAATTGTCCCGGTTCCTCACCCCCAAACAGCAAAGAGAAGTCGTGCACGGTTTAGAAAACGGCGAGGTCGACCTGGTGATCGGCACACATCGACTCCTCTCCGAGGACATCGAGTTCAAGTCGCTCGGGTTACTGGTCGTCGACGAGGAGCAGCGTTTCGGCGTATCGGCAAAGGACGCTATGAAGCGACTGAAGGTGGGTGTGGACGTCCTGACTCTCACGGCAACACCAATCCCGCGCACCCTCGAGATGGCGCTCACCGGGATCCGTGAGGTGTCACATATCCGGACCCCGCCGGAGGATCGCCACCCGATCCTGACATACGTCGGCTCCCTCGACGATCAGGCGGTGTCGGCTGCGATAAGGCGGGAGCTGCTCCGTGAGGGTCAGGTGTTCTACGTTCACAACCGGGTGCAGTCGATTGACCGGGCTGTTGCTCATCTGCGCGAGCTCGTTCCCGATGCGCGCTACGCCGTTGCCCACGGCCAGATGTCGGAAGGCCAACTCGAACAGGTGATGATCGACTTCTGGAACGGCGACTACGACGTGATGGTGGCGACGACGATCATCGAGTCGGGACTCGATCTTCCCAAGGTCAACACCTTGATCGTGGAGAGAGCCGATCTTCTCGGCCTTGCCCAGCTCTACCAGCTCCGGGGCCGGGTTGGACGTTCTGATCAGCGCGCCTACGCCTATCTTTTCCACCCGGCCGATCGGACTCTGAGCGAGGACGCGCATCGGAGGTTGGAGGCGATCGGTGAGGCCACCGATCTGGGCTCCGGATTTCAGCTGGCGATCCGCGACCTGGAGATTCGCGGGGCGGGCTCGATCCTCGGCGAAGTGCAGACGGGCCATATATCGGCGGTCGGCTTCGACCTATACGCCGAGCTCGTGGCTGAAGCCGTGGATGAGTTGGAAGGGAGAGAACCGGTGGAGAACAAGCCGGTCGAGGTGCGGATCGACCTTCCGGTAGATGCACATCTCCCCGAGAGCTACATCGAAGACCAAGAGCTCCGGCTCGAGGCTTATCGCCGCCTCGCCGCGGCGACCACGAACGAAGCAGTTGACGATGTTGTGTCGGAGTGGACCGATCGGTACGGCCCGTTACCGGTTTCGGCCGAGACACTGGTGGAACTGGCCCGCCTCCGGGTTGAAGCGATCAGGGTTGGTCTCGAGGAGATCGTAAAACTTCGGAACGAGGTGCGTCTCGGGCCGGTCGATCTCAAGCCTTCCCAGGAAATCAGGCTGCAAAGGTTGAGACCGGGTGCCGTGTTGAGGGCAGCCGAGGGATTGATGTTCATTCCGGAGCCGAGGCCGGTCCTGGGAGGGCTGATCGAGTTTGTCAAGAAGATGTGGGAATAGAATCCGGCATCTTCCCGACTCCACGTTGGTTTGGCGACCACCTAACATTCTCGGTGTTCCCCTCATCCAAGGATCTCTCTTGAAGAAAATTGCACTGGTCTTTTCAGCCCTCGCGCTCGTCTTGAGTGCATGCGGGTCGGGCGACGGCGAGGTCGCCGCCACCGTCAATGGAACCGACTACACCGTCGGTGACGTCAACGCCCTCGTGTTCGACGACTCCGAGACAGTGTCGAAGGACCAGTTCGCCCAGTTTCTCGGTTTCCTCATCCAGTGGGACATCGTGGTCGGGGCCGCAGAGGACGATTTCGACATCGCCTTCACCGAAGATGAGATTTCCGACGCAGGCCAGCAGATCTTCGAGACCAACGCCGAGCCCGGAGTCGACTTCGAGGATTTCCTCGAAGCCAATAGCGTGTCGGAGGAATTCGTCAACAAGGTTGCCCACCTCCAGTTGGTCGAGGCAGCGCTTGGTGAGGCCCTCATCGATGGCATCGAGGCCCCGTCGGCGGAGGACATCGAGGCGCAGCGTGCGACCGCATATGACAATCTCACCGAAGTCTGTGTCTCTCACATCCTCGTCGAGACCGAAGAGGAGTCGAACGACGTCTTCGACCGGATCGCCGGCGGGGAGGAGTTCGCCGACCTGGCAATGGAGCTCTCCACGGATCCGGGGAGTGGTGCCGAGGGAGGCGATCTCGGATGCGCCGCCCCCACCCGTTATGTCCCCGAGTTCATGGACGCCACTCTCGAGGCCGAGCTCAACGTGCCGTTTGGCCCAGTCGAGTCGGACTTCGGATTCCACACAATTTTGGTCACGGAGAGGACATTCCCCACCGACGATGAGCTGCCCACGGACGAAGAGATCATCGAAGGCGTCAAGACCGCCGAATTGCCGCAGGTGCTCACCAACTGGATAGGCGGCCACCTCGAAGAGGCCGACGTGACGGTCAATGAGAAGTACGGCACCTGGCAGACCAACCCTGCCGGGGTGGTCGCACCGTCGGACCCCACTGACACGACGTCGACAACCACTCCTCCCGGGGGCGAGACCACTACTACTGCCGGTTGACCCGATGATCCTGATCACCGGTCTCGGACCCGGCGACATCGCCCGGATCCCAGGGCCCGTGCTCGATATCCTGCTCGACCCGGACAGAAAACTCATTGTTCGCACGGTCAACCATCCGGCCGCAGCTCAGCTAGCCGAACGGCGGGAAGTGACATTCTGTGACGATCTCTATGAAACCAGCCAGACATTCGAGTCGGTGTATAACGCAATTGCGGACAGGGTGCTGGCCGCTGCAGCCGATGGGCCGGTCGTCTATGCCGTGCCTGGTGGGCCGGGAGTGGGCGAGTTCGCTGTCCGTCAGATAGTCGCCCGCGGTGAAGATGTGGAGGTTCTCAACTCCGAGACTTTCGTCGATGCCATTCTCTCCGAGATCGGGTACGACCCGTTCGAACGCGGGCTGCAGATCCTCAACGGCCACGAGTTGCCGTTCCCGCTCATCATCGACAAACCCACCATCGTCGGTCACCTAGACCGACCGGAGGTCCTTGCCGACGTGGCGGCCAACCTCTCCCGGGTATTGCCCGGAGACAGCGAGGTCCAACTGTTCGCAGGTTTGGGTGCATCCGACGCTGTCAGCTGGTCAGGAGCAATTGAGGAATTGGACCCGGGTTTGGCCGGCTTCCGCACGTCGCTGTGGATCGACACCCCAGCCGGTGGTCTGGCCGGCGCAATCCGGATGATGGAAACGCTGCGCCGGGAATGTCCGTGGGACCGCGAGCAGACACACGCCAGTCTCACCAAGTACCTCATTGAAGAGGCATATGAGTTGATCGAAGCGGTAACAGGGCTCGAAGATGGTGACCTGGTGGGAATCGCCCGTGTCGAGGAGGAAGTTGGCGATGTGCTCCTCCAGGTCTTGTTCCAGGCAGCGATCGGAGCCGAGTCCGGTGGGTTCGACATCGACGACGTCGCCGAGGTTCTCCGCCAGAAGCTGGTGCGTCGCCACCCCCACGTGTTCGGAGACGTCGAGGTTGCCGACGCGTCAGAGGTCAAGTCCAACTGGGACAGGATCAAGCGGGAGGAGAAGGACGGCGGGATCAATTCGGCTCTGGACGGTGTGCCCCCGGGCATGCCTGCGTTGCATCGAGCGGCAAAAGTCCAGAACCGAGTGTCGAAGGCGGGAAGCTCCCTGGCGGTTCACGGGCTCGATCAGGTCGCAAGTGAGCTCTCCATACTGGAGAGCGCTGATGTTGCGGATCGCGAAGAAATCGTCGGCCGGGCCCTCTTCTCCATTGTCGACTACAGCCGCAGGATGGGGATCGACCCCGAGATCGCCCTTCGCCGTGCCATTGACCGGTTCGAGTCGGATTTCAACAGCACTGGCGACGACAGGCCAGGCTGACTTTTCGCCAAGCTGGCATCGGTTCTGCGCAAGTGGCGTTTCGGGTCTGCCCCGGAGCGGGTAGTACCTGAACTGACTATCTAGGAGTCTCGATGGAATGCGCCCATAAAAGCTGTACTTGTGACTCGGCGGCATATGGGAGCGATTACTGCGCCCCATCCTGTCGTACGGGAGTCGCTCCGGAAGGATCTAAAGGTTGCTTCTGCGGACATGCCGAATGCGCTGCGAGCACCGGCGAGGCGTCGGTCTGACGCACTCCGCATACGAGAAGAGGCCACCAGCAAATGCTGGTGGCCTCTTCTTCTTGTTCGAGCTTTTGCGCGTGTCAGGACTGGTGGTCGGAAGTGTCCGGCATGTCCGGGTCTGTCTCCGGGACGTTCCCAGGTGTGTGCCGGACCTGGCCCGCACCGGTCCGAACTTCTCCTGAGCCCGTCCTAGCTGCAGCAATCCGCGGAGCTTCCTCCTCGGCTCTGGCGAGCCAGGTTTCCCAGCGGGCTCGCATCGGCTGTATGCCACCGCCACCGATCGCGATGATCAACGAACCGGCAACTATCGCCAAGAGGGCGTAGAAGAGACCATTGACAATGGTTGGAGCGATCTCGAGTTGGTCCAGGGCGGCGAAGATCCCGACCAGCAAGACAGCGAAATAGGCGAGTGTGGCCAGAGATTCACCGTAACTCAGTGCCCCCAGCGACGACCTTGTGATGTCGCGCACGGCAGCAGCGATGTACGCGGCGATCACAATAATCAAGATCGCAACGAACACATTGGGAAGGTAGGCGACCAACCCGTCGATCAGGTCACTGACTGGATTGTCGCCGAAGACTCCAAAGGCGAGTTGGAGGACAACCAGGAACAAACCGTAAAAGACGATCTTCGCGAGCAGGTCACTGGCGTCGTATTCACTTCGGGACAGCGCTCGCTTGATTCCTCCGCGCTCGACCCAGCTGTCGAAACCCACTTTCTCGAGTACTGCTTCCAGCATCCTCGCCACGACCTTGGCCACGATCCATCCAACGATCAGGATGAGCAGGAACAAGGCGACTTTGGGCAACACTTCCAGTGTGTTCTCCCATGCACGCTCTAAGGCGTCCATTTTTTCCTTTCCGGTTGACTGTTGTCCTCTTACCCGATCCAAAAAAATGTAAACAACCTGTGAGAAGAGGGTCTGTCGTTGATCCATGATCGCCAGAATCGCCGCTATACCGCCACCCGATGAAGTTAGGCATGGTTTCTACCGAACGACAGGCCACAAGTGGCCTGTCCCTTAAATACTTGTGGCGTCTCTCCGGCCCTCGTCGCCGCGGATGCCATCCGTGGGAGTTTGAGCATCAAACTCCAGGCAACCCGATTTCATCGGGT